>NZ_JAUBQH010000015.1:0-112734 GCF_036701145.1 Microcoleus sp. Pol17C6 | reverse complement strand
TTAATTGGGTCAACAGGTAAAAGATGAGTAATTTGACTCATTGACAATAGTGCTTTTAGCTTAACTTGTGAGTAATGCGCAGGCAAAGACTTTTGCAGGCTTTCGCAAGGGTCAACCGATGCCAGTGGAATGGGTGACAATTGACAATCCTGACCCTGCTACGGATACGGTACGGGTCGAAGGTTTCGGTAAAGGTGCTGCCCAGTTTGCTCGTGGGGAAGGCATCTGGTACGGCAATCGTGAAGTTTATTTCTGTTGTACAAACGGTGGCTCTGTTGATGCTAATGGCAGACCCAACGGATTTGGTCAGGTTTGGCGCTATCTTCCCGATCAAGATACGATCGAACTTTTTGTTGAGGCTAAATCGGCTGAGGAACTCGATGGTCCTGACAACATTGTTGTGGCACCTTATGGTGATCTGATCATTTGCGAAGATGGCGCTGATGAGCAGTTCGTGATGGGTGTAACTCCCAACGGGGAACTGTATCGTCTGGCAAAAAATGCTATCAACGATAGCGAGTTTGCCGGAGCCTGCTTCTCGCCGGATGGTAATACTATGTTCGTTAATATCCAAACCCCAGGCATCACGTTTGCCATTTGGGGCCCTTGGAAGTCTCAACGAGGAGCATAACATTACTGCCTTATAGTGCGAGCATTTTATTTGCGTGTAAAACGCTTAATGTTCGCACTATGCAGAATATGGTGAATCACGCCGGATTGTGGCAACATCCGGTGTGGGTTCTCTATAAGCCTATGAAAGTTTAACGGTTTGTGGGAGTTTGAAGAGTCGTGCAATACGTCAGACAGTCGAAACGAGTGTTTTATTCTTTGGTAATGGTGTCGATCGCCTTTGGCGTTGACCTATGTCAATCTAGTCGTTCAGTCGCTCAAACACCCGTTGATTATGTTTGCTATATACAGAAAAGTGATGGTCAAACGATCGACTTAGGTAAGCTTTGTGGAAGTAGTGGCAGCAGCCGCCCGATCGCTTTACAGCCAAATGACCAGGCCTTTCTTAATAGTTATCAACGATCGTTGAGCAAACGGCTCAATTCATCCTCATCCGATGTCGTGTCTCGCGTTCAGCGAAATCCCCAAGCTGCTATCGAACGTGCGCGCGGGATATGTAATGCGCTCAGTGCCGGAATGTCGATCGACTTGCTGCAACCTCAAGGTAATGCTGAAGTTGATGCACTTAACGCTCTGGCTCCTAAATATTACTGCCCTGAGTTTGACGACTGAGCAAGGAAGTTTGAGTGGAGCGAGCGACTCTGCCATTACTGGCGCTTCAGAAGTAGGAGCGGTGGCTGGGATTGCCTCTGTGAGATGGGGGGGGTTACTGTGGCGATCGGGTGAAAGAAAATCGCTTGACACTTGTCCCCAAACCTGAATAGGCTGTTAACAATTGTATCTGGCTTTTGGGAAATCTCAAAGACAGTTGCTAAAAATCAAACGGATGTTAGAATTTTGCAAATTTCAATAAGTCTATAAAGTTTTAATCCCCTCGCGGGGAAAAGTGAATTGCGACTTTATTTTCACATTTTTGCTCAATCCTCGATTGCCTCAATACCAAGTTGCTTAAGTCGCTCAAGATGCTCCTTCATGGCTTTGAGCTGTTCTGGGGTGTGTCCCTGCCAATCTGTAACCTCACCACAAACCCGTAGCGGATTCCGAGAACGGTATGACTTTGTTGGGTTTCCAGGGAACTTCTTGTCCGTCAAATTGGGGTCATCTTCAATCGGACCAGTCGGCTGTACTATATAAATTCTGTCTGGTCCTTCGCCCAAGGCAAGTTCAGCTCCCCAAATAGCAGCATCCAAGGTGGCGGTTAGATAGACATAGGATGCCTTCTTCCTCTTACCGTAGTTTGAATTAAAGCCGGGTTCAATCAGGTCTCCCTGCTTCAGATTTGCCTTAGTGCCATGATAGAACCTTTGTGAACTTAGGTCTATTGACTTGTCCTCACTTCTGTTTGCGATCATTGTCGTTATATTCTTTGTGAATGTCTTTTCTTTTACTACACCTCAGCAGGCTGTTTTTCTTGAGTCTTGAGCCACTCCGTTGCCGATTTCGATTCAGCCTGCGCTTCCTCCGACTGAGTAGCTAGCCACTCCTGATAAGCCTTTTCATCACCACCAAAGGAAGCTAGGGAGGGAGCAAGGCGGTGAGCCTTTTTCATCCAGACATCTTCAGGTGTTAAAGGTAACATCACCAAAAATCCCCCGCTACAGCACTACCGTAACGGAGGATTTTTGTCAACCTACAAAATTAACTTTCTTGCAGTTTGTTATTAGCTTCTGTCAATAGCAGCCACAGGCTCAAAACTCGGAACCACAATCTCACCATTCTGCTTAGTCAACTGGTTGTACAGTCTTTCAGTATTCGGGAAATTCGCAGCCGGCAGAGTCGGGAAGCGACGGTAAGGAACAGTATCCTCCCCAAACGCCTCAGCATATTCAACGCTGTTCAACATGGCGTTGATAAAGCCCTTAATCCCTTTACTTGCTAAGATTTGGTTGTACGTCCGAATCTCCGCTTGATTGCGGGGAGCGCGGCCCAAGAAGTGCTTGGTTCCCAACTCAATCACCTTAGTATTGGGATAAGGTGCGTAGAACTGTTTGACGTACAGCGAGGAACAACCTAAACCTTCAATGAACTCCTTGAGATTGATTTCATTGTTGCCCAGTTTGCTTTCCAGCGCCGTGAATTCATTCTTCACAACGTAGGGATTCAAGTCGCGTTCAAAAACTTGACGGTAAGCAGCTTGAATTAAAGTTTTCAAAGCTACCTTGTCCGAAGTAGTCGTCAGCTTGAACACCTTAGTTTGTTCGCGCCGCTTGCTGACACCTTGAGCGAGGCTATTTTGTAACTCGAAATCGCCCCGATCGAGCGCAGTGCCGAGTTCGATAAACCGAGGAGTTTCTGGCGTCTGAGCTTGGACATTTTGCTCAGCGACGGAACCCGATCGCATCGTCCGCATCGACAAACCACCGGGAGTTACATAGCGCTCGTAGGGAACTGTATCTTCCCCAAAAGCTTCGTTGTACTCCGTGCTGTCCATGATGCTATCGACCAGCGCGTAGAAACCCTTCTTGGCGCAAATGTCAAAGTAAGCGTTCATTTCCTGGCGGCCATAGGTAGGGCGTCCCAGGAGTCGGCGGTGAATGTACTCGATCGCCTTACAAACGTAAAGCTTGCTCCAGTACATATTGCGGAACACGTCAGACTTCGCCAACATCCGAATAAACTCGCGCATCGGAATCTCGCCGTTTTCCAGCTTAATTTCCGCTACCTTTTGGCGCTGGCCGTCGAACACGTCGCGACCAAACACTTGCAGGTAAGCTGCCCGAATCACCGCTTGAGTCGAACTTTCGGTAAATTTGACACTAGAACTGTTGCTGTAGCTGCTAGAGACACCGCGGGCAGTTTTCTTGGAAGCAACATAGTTGCTCGGTAACTGGTCTAATTTAAAGACCTTGGGGCCCAGAGAACCAGGAGCAGCACCGCGAGCCGCCGGATTGCTCAACTGATTGTCAATACCTGCACCTTGACGGATTAGGATGCGGCGGGTGTCCTTGCCGAAGGGAGCTGGACGGCTCTTGGGGTTGCGAGTTTCTTTCGGGAAAATCGCGCCGAACTGAATTTCTAAGGGGTCATTGCCAACACCGTAAACGTGCTGGTCTGGCAGAGGCTGGTTGTAGCCGGCAAACAAGGTGATGAACTGAGGAACCTTGCGGAACGGAGCGCTGAAATTGAACAAATCAATTTGCGGGCCCCAGTTGCGACACTCCTGAGCTTCTTGGCCCAAACCGCGTAGGTAAGGCACTGTTTCTTCGCCGAAGTAGTCGGAATATTCTTGCGAATAGACCATCGCGTCTACGAGGGCTGGCAGGCCGCCTTTGCTGACGATCGCAAAATACTTGCTAAATTCCTCCCGCGAGCTCAAACCGCGACCTAGGAAGTGACGGGCAGCAAGTTCTACAGCGCGGCTGTTGACAAACGGCTCGTAGAATTGCTGACGGTACAGAGGAGATTTGCCAAGGCGGCGAATAAACTCTTTCATCGAGATTTCGCCATTTTTGACCTTGGATTCCAAGTCAGAAATGCTTTGGCTGTATGCGCGGCTAATGTCGCGCTCGAATACTTGGCGGTAAGCTGCTTTGATTACTTCCAGCTTTTCGGCCGAAGACAGACCGGTTTTCATGACGAATTTCGATCGCCGCTCGGCTGCGTTGAAGTAGATTTGGGGCAGTTGCAGCCCTTGCTGGTCGTTGCTTTCGCGCTGCCGCACCTTGTCTGAAGGTGTGGGAGCTTTGAATTCGGTAATTGCTACGTCGAAATACTGTCCGACGATCGCACTTGCCTCTGCATTGTTTCTGAAATAGCCCAAAGATGCTGCCTTCATTTCCTGCATTGCCACAATTGTGGCCGCCGAAGAGCAAGCATTTTCGATGATTTCCCGCAATCCGCGCACGTTCACCGAAATAATGTTCGGGTCGCCAGCTACGATCGCGTAGGTGATGTAGCGCAAAAACCAGCTCAAGTCGCGCAGAGATTTGGTCATGTTGCCCGGGCCGTAGCGCGAGACATTGATCGGCTGAAATCCTGCAGGGATTGGGCCGCTGTAGCCGCCACCGTTGCCAGAAAATAGATTTCCCAGCCCCAAGAAACCGCCGCCACCGCCGTTGCCGCCAGAGCGGCTTTCTACGTAGGTGACATTTCCCAGTTTCATGCCTTCAGAGACATTCGCCGTACCGGCGCGAGCCGCGCCTGCTACAGCCATCGCAGGTTCTTGGGGTCTTTCCAAAAATGCCAGCGGGGAACCGCCGGTAAAAATCCGGTTGGCTGCGCGGGATACTATCAGTTCCGAGTTTTGGGTCAGCGTCGCAGAGATATCGATCCGAAGAGCCCCTGAACTGAAATAACTTGCCAGTTCGCTGAGTTCACCCCGCTGTAGGAAGCGGTCTTGCTGTTCTGCTTGCGAAATAGTTGCGACCGGTACAGTTTGATATAGTTGCGGACGCGCAACCGAGCTTCCACCACTTGCCTTTACAGTCATTAGACTCCTTAGCTCCCTATCTAAATCGTTGTAGCATTTACCCAGACTAACGCTGCCTTCTCATGCAGGTCAAAGTAGGTATTTTTGCTTTGTTTACTTTTTGCCTTTACCTGTCACGAGGTTCGGGCGCGCTTACTTTCTTAGATTAAAATGTTTTGGTTTCATCTTTCTGCCTGCGGGGAAATGTCCGATCCGAAGGCAGGCACGGGGTACTCCCTCCGCTGCGATCCGCCGGCATACCCGTGGAAAAAAAGACTCGGCAGGAGAGTTGCCTTTGGGGAATTGCAGCAAGTGCCTTGAATTAAAGGAAAAGAAAATCAAAAATTTTCTTCTGCCTGTTTCGGGGCTGTTGACTTTCTGCGGAAAGACGCCTCCGCTTTACTCGACAGTTCAGCGGTGGGCTATTGACAGTCCTTGTTTGTTAAAAAGCCTGTCGAGATTTATTGTATAGATTTAAGAGAGCTTATATGAGAAAAAATGATAAGTTTTATTACGCAGAAGCTGTCAGGGCTTGGCTACCAGGGGTTTGTCGATCGCCCGATCCCTCTCTCTTAGGCTTCCCAACTTGGCGAGACGCCACTTTGGTTGCCAGTAAGGAAGCAATAGAAGTGCATCGCGTCGCGCTGTTCGTCCGTAGCTACTGACAACCAATCTCCAAACTCACGCACAATTACCTCACCTATGGATACTACGCCTGATATCAGTGCTGCCGTGCGGCGGCTTTACGATACTTTCCCTTTCCCGCCCGATCCGTTGTCAGATGAACCGCCCCCTGGGTACAACTGGCGCTGGAGTTGGCCTGATGCTTACAATTTTTGCACCGGCCAAAAGCCGCCAAAACTGGATATTCGGATTTTAGATGCTGGCTGTGGCACTGGTTCGAGCACCGATTATCTGATTCACCTCAATCCTGAAGCTTCCGTGACGGCGATCGACCTGAGTGAAGGTGCTTTGAAGGTAGCACAAGAACGCTGTCGGCGATCGGGAGCGCGCGAAGCTGATTTTCGCCACCTCAGTCTGTACGATGCCGCCGAGTTAGAGGGCGAGTTTGATTTGATTAACTGCGTCGGCGTGCTGCACCACTTACCCGATCCGATCCGGGGCATTCAAGCGCTGGCGGCGAAGTTGGCGGAGGGCGGTTTGATGCACATTTTTGTGTATGCTGAGCTCGGACGCTGGGAAATTCAATTGATGCAAAGGGCGATCGCACTTCTTCAAGGCCCGCAAAAAGGTGACTATCCGGATGGGGTGAAAGTCGGCCGTCAAATCTTTGCTTCTTTACCAGAAAACAACCGTCTTGTCAAGTACGAAAAACAGCGTTGGGCAGGAGAAAATCAGCGGGACGAATGTTTTGCTGATATGTACGTTCACCCGCAGGAAATTGACTACAATATTGAGACTTTGTTCGAGTTAATTGATGCTTCGGGATTGGAATTTATTGGTTTTTCAAATCCGGGATATTGGCAGTTAGAAAGACTTTTGGGTAAAGCGCCGGAATTGATAGAAAGAGCTCAGGGTTTGACGGAACGGGAGCTTTATCGATTAATTGAATTGTTGGATACGGAAATTACTCATTACGAGTTTTTCTTGGGCAAAAAGCCTGTTAATAAAATTGATTGGTCGGACGATCAGGCTCTTTTGGCGGCAATTCCAGAGTTGAGTGGTTGTATGCACGGTTGGCCTAGTCAACAAGTGTTTGATTGCAATTACCAATTGCTCAATTTGTCAAGTGCTGAATTTGAGTTTTTGCAAGGTTGTTTACCCCCCCCAGCCCCCCCTTATCAAGGGGGGGAGAAAGAGGGAAGCCCGTCTGGCAAAAGCATAGGAGAGATTTTGGCGGATGTGGAGATGGGATTGGATGAAGTGCGATCGATCTTATCAAAACAGCTCATTTTGCTAAGACCGAAATTATAGCGCTTTTTCATTCTTTGAACGAACCGCGAAGACGCCAAGAGCGCGAAGGAAGAACTGCATCTCTTTCTTTCTCTTCCTTCGCGTCCTTCGTGCCTTCGCGGTTCATTTTATCTTACTCCTAAAATCCCAAATGGATTGACACAGGCCCCCCTCTGCGGCTACGCTTTGAAGTTACAGGTTGCTTTGCTTGTAGAGGAAGTAGCCCGCGTCGCCCAAAAATCTAGTTGCACTGCCCAAAGCTGTTGCGAGCAGCAATGGACAGCTAACCGCCAAACTGGTATCAGCAGTCTGGAGGCTAACGGAGTATGATAACACTCTCTGTAGCCGCCCTGCTATGCGTTGAAAAGCGGGGTGGCTGGGTTTTTGGGTTTTTCTAGAAAACCCAAAACCAGGAGAACATAATTATGTCACAGGAATTCTTGCCTGACGACAACAAATTTGCACGGCAAAATGACGACTCAGCAGCAGAATCGGAACAGGATGTGGTGTGTGTAACGCTGACAGGTTCGCCCCAGGGTGTTAGGGAAACCATACTCACCTTGTACCGCCTGGGATTTGCCGAAGTGGGCGATTGGAGTCCCGTACAACGTGCAGCTAATCCGAAGCAAGTGATGAGTGTGCTGATTCGCCGTCGGAAGCGCAAAGCGTAGGTGTTTGCTCGTTCCCAGGCTAGAGTCTGGGAACACATTCCATGAGGCTCTGCCTCCTGTTTTTGTTTTTATCCGCTAGCGAGGCGGAGCCTCTGGATCTCGGTTCTCAGGCTAAGGCCTGGGAACCAGTTAAGAAGACCAACAAATCTCACTAAATCAGGATAAGAGCATATCGTGATTTAGAGGCTGAAACATCTATAAATCCAGCTAGGCGGGGAAACTACACTTTCCCCGCCTAAGTCCTGTAACCTTTCCAGCTACATCGAGAAGACACATATCTTGACATAAAATATTATCAAATTCAAAAATATCCATAGTATAAACTCAAAAACAGGTATAGTTAGATTAACTACCACCTAAAAAACTGACAAATAAAAGAAAATAATGATTTTTGCTCAAGCTGTTCAAGCACAAGTTATTAACGCCCAAGTAGTCAGTATTGAAGACGGCGATACACTCAATATTCGCAGTAATAAAAGACCAAATATAACAGTAAGGTTAGCTTGCATTGACACACCTGAAATAAATCAAGAAGGTGGAAAAGAGGCAGCTAATCGCCTTAAAACACTACTTCCACAAGGTACATCAATCAAAGTTCAACCTGTATATCAAAACGTATATGGAGATAAATTATTGGTAGTTTTGGTAGTTTTCGGCAATAAAAATATTAATTTGCAACTGGTGCAAGAAGGGCAAGCATGGGTTTATGAACATTACATTGGTATTGGTAAATGTATCAATATCGCTCAAGAATTGCGTCAAGTTCAGACTACCGCCCAACAGCAGCGAATCGGACTATGGATTAAAAATAATCCTTGTCCACCTTGGGACTATAGAAAAAATCAGTGTAAATAGAATCCCATTACCCCACAAAAACCTGCACCAATTTGGGAATATGCAAAGACAAATTATTTTGTGATTGTTTCCAAAGATTCTGACTTTCATCAACGGAGTTTACTTTACGGTCATCCTCCCAAATTTATTTATCTCCGTGTTGGCAATTGCTCAACCTCTAAAATTATTCAAATGCTACAACATGAAATCGACATCATTAGTCAGTTTGGAGATAGAGAAGCAGAGAGTATACTGGTATTGTCCTAGCATGAAACCAAAAAAGCAAAGAGTGAGGATATATAGCAAAACCATTTGATTTGTAAACAATCGATTCAATCATCACAAGCGTTTCAGGTTATTCTACATTCATGACTCAAATAGACTTGCTATATCAACTTAAGGAGTTTACAGCAGTGAATAAAATATCCAGCACGTTAAGCTAATATAAAGTTGTTGCTCTCTGCTCAATAATCCACTGAAAATGATGAAAGAAGACACCATTAACATCGTTGGTTTTCATGGACATATTTACTTCGACGCTGATAATCGCGATGCGGCTGCGCGTGTACGAGAAGGATTGACTCAGTTTGAGGTGCAGCTTGGGCGTTGGCATGACAAACCCATTGGCCCCCACCCCCAAGCGATGTATCAAGTTGCATTTTTACCAGACCAGTTTGGCAAAGTCGTTCCCTGGTTAATGCTGAATCGTGAGGGACTCGATATTCTCATTCACCCTGAAACAGGCGACGATGTGGCCGACCATACGAAACATTCTTTGTGGCTAGGAGAGAAACTAGAGTTGAATATCGAATTCCTGCGACCTAGGACAGCCAACGCCAGCTTATGATCTATCCGCGCGCAAGGCGAGGGCGTTACTTCAGACTGACTTATCGCTGATAATAGATAATTAGCCACCGATTTGAGACATTGTGCGGCTGTAATTTCCTTGAGTAGTTCCCGAATCTCGCTGCTTGAAATTAATCTCCGGTTTAATCTCTAAAATATGCCGCACTCGATCGCATTTAATATAATTATTTGTAAATTGGGTTGAGCTAAAGTGAGCGCCTTTCCCTAATTTATCGCACATTTAAGAATTTGACCGACAACTCCGTACCTCTCGCCTGTCAATCCATCCAATTCGTGTTCAACATCTTCTAACCATCCAAGTTTACTTGTCCACTTACCATTAGGTAACTGTCTGGCTGCATGAGTTGGGATACCGCTAGAGTCAATATATATTGCTATTTTCTGATATCCAGCTTCTAATATATCACCATTACAAAGTTCATATCCCAGTGTTTGATAAGCCTGAATATATGCGTCTAAAGTCTCCTCTTGCGGCACGCCTTCTGGCCAATAGAATTGCTCTCCAGGTATCGGTTGCCACCAGCTATCGTCTTCACCAGCAGCCCATGCAAAGCAATTATATTCCTGTGACTTTTGGCTAGTAACTCGATAATCTGTGCGAGACAAGTTAGGCCATTTAATTTCAAGTTCCGGTCTTCTATACATTCTCTTCAATCGCGTAGCCTCGATCTCTACCCCACTCTATCCAAGCTGATGCCATCTGTTTTACCCTTCCCCTTTGTTCCGGTTTAATGGGATTTTCACCGGTAATTGCATTCAATGCAGCTAACCAGTAAAGGGGATTTTTTTGCAGTTCCGATAGCAACAGCGGCACGACTTTAGAACCCATATTAATAATTTCCTGATATGCAGGATGCTGAGACATTTGAGCTGTGGAAGACATTCCCGCAACTTCACTTTCCCATTCCGTTGCAAGAGTATAAAATTTGTCAATTACCTCGCTCGAAATTTCAGCATTTTTATTGAAGATATCTCGATCGGTATTTGCTGCGGGATTTTCTCGTTGCGCGATCGAGCTTTCAATGCTCATCAAGATTAATTCTTCGATCGATACATTCATCTCGGCAGCAACTTTTTGTAGCTTCAGAATCAGCACGTCTGAAATGGCGATCGAGATGGTGTTCATCTGACTTACAAAATTGGATGATGTCTTAAGTGTAGCAAATAAATTATCGATACAGAGTTGACAAAGATCGATCGCCCATTTTTGCCCAAGTACCTGAAGCGCAGCTATCCCGTAGGGAATCGCCCCTCTGGCCCACATAACAAAAAGAGCGATCGATTTCGGGCAGTTCATCCGCCGATTTGAGACATGGTGCGGCTGTAACTTCCTTGAGTAGTTCCCGAATCTCGCTGCTTGAAATTAATCTCAGGTTTAATCTCTAATATGTGCCGCACTCGATCGCGCAATTCGCTTGTAGGAGTCCCACCACGCAGAGCAGTTTTTAAGTCAATTTGCCCGGTTTCGTTCAGCAGACAAGGCCGCAGCCACCCGTCAGCAGACAAACGCATCCGGTTGCAGCGATCGCAAAAACACTCGGACATTTGGCTGATAAATCCTAAAGTGCCCTTCGCCCCCGGAATTTGAAAAACATCCGCCGGCCCATTTCCGCGAACACCCGACTCAGCTAACCCGTATTTGTCGTTAATTTGTTGCCGCAATTCGGCCGATGCTACCCAACCTTTATCGCCAAATAAATCCCCATTCCCGATCGGCATAAACTCAATAAATCGAACGTGCCAATTCCGGTTAATTGTTAACGCCGCTAAATCCAATATTTCGCCGTCATTCACACCGGGAATTATCACCACATTGAGTTTCAGTGGGTCGAATCCAGCTTGATAAGCCGCTTGAATTCCCTCCCAAACCTGCGCCCACCGCGATCGTCCCCGACTGCCAATTATCTTATCAAAAGTCTCCGGTTCCAAGGAATCCAAACTAATATTAATCCGGCGCAAACCAGCATTGTAGAGATTTTCCGCCATTCCGGCCAGCAAAAAGCCGTTAGTTGTCATTGACAAATCTCGCGTTTCCGGCAAAGATGCGATCGACCTCACCAATTCCACCACCCCAGGCCGCAGCAGCGGTTCCCCTCCAGTCAAGCGAAACTTGGTAAATCCCACGGGTATAAAAACTTCCCGCAGCAGAGTTAGCAATTCCGAGTGAGTTAACAACTGCTGCTGCAATACATAGTCCAACTCGCTACCTTCCGGCATACAGTAGAGACAGCGGAAGTTGCAGCGGTCTATTAAACTAATCCGAAGGTAGTCTACGGTATCCATGTCAATAGTTTGTAATATTATTTAATTATAAATGGCGATCGCATTTTCTGCAATTATTGATAGAAAGCAAAAAACCTGCATCGATTTCTCTCTTTTCTCTTACTCTGTGCTCTCTGCGTCCTCTGCGGTTAATAAAAAAAATCTAGTTTGCAAGTCTATACATCTATGACATTCTTTGAATTTGAAGCTGATTTTGTCGAAGCTTTGCGCTGCATCCCCATGCAAGTACGTCTCAAGTTAGATACTTGCGGCATTAAATTGAAGTTGCAGGATTGGAATCATTTTAACCAAGCAGAACGGCAAACTCTTGTAGAGTTACCTTGCTTGACAGAAGCCGAAATTATTGATTACCGAGAAAAGCTAAATCAAATATTAATTCAACAGACAGGCAAACCCGGAACTGATTTGGCTGTTGATGAAAATCCCCCGTGGATGGATGCTGTAACTGTACCGGAGTCAGTTTCCGCAAAAGCGCAAGAGCTCGGCGTGACAATTTCTTTGGCCCAGTGGGCGAATTTGCAGCCACTACAGCGATTTGCTTTGATTAAGCTTAGTCGATCGAGCCACGAGAATAAAAATTTCATTCCGGCGCTTCAAGAATTTAAGGTTATTGAATGAGATCGAATTTGAATTAACTCTTGTAGGGCGCAGAGGCAGACAAGGGAGAGTTACCTCATCGATTCGCGCGATCGTCCTCTACCCTCTCACTAAGTGAGGCTTACTTAGTGAGAAGCACGAGAAAAATGTATAAAAAAGTGTTATCTGGCGGTGGAAGATTTAGGGTAAGGTCGATCGGACATTTAACGGCTTGAGGTTTCCGAAGCGCCCGGAACCAAATTCCGAAAATATGATTAATTTTATTTTAAGTATTGTTACCGCAGCGTGGTATTATTTTTCTGAGTTTGCAAAGCACTCGCCTGCTACCTGCATTAGTTTCTGAGCTTCGTGAACACGCAAAACACACCCACCGAACCCACACCAGCAACCGAGGATATTCCTCAAGCTGGCACAGTCTCGACAGTCTCGACAGTCTCGTCCGAGACAACGAATCCCATGCAAGACTTTTATCGCCTCCAACAAGAGTTGTTGGCGTACACCCTTGCTTTTACGGCGATTATTTTTATCTCCGTTTGGATTTTTTACTCCCTTAACATTGCCCTGAATTATTTGCTTGGGGCGGTCACAGGTGTGGTTTACTTAAAGATGTTGGCTAGAGACGTTGAACGAATCGGCAGCCAAAATCAACGCATCAGCAAGACAAGGCTCGGTCTGTTTTTCGCGGTGATGATAGTAGGAACACAGTGGAATCAGCTACAGATTTTACCGATATTTTTGGGATTTCTGACTTACAAAGCTGCGCTGATGGTTTACGTGATCCGAAGTGCATTAGCACTAGATTACAGGTAAGTCAGGTAAGAAGAGCAAAACTCAACTCATCGATTTGTATGGGGAAGCCCGTTGAATGGCAATGCTTGACGTTCTAAACACCTTTAATCGTTTCCCCCTCGCCAAATTGGAAGTTGGCCAGCAGTTGTACTGGCAACTCGGCAATCTGAAAGTGCATGGACAGGTTTTTCTAACCTCGTGGTTTGTAATTGCTGTTTTAGTCGTAGTTTCGATTTTAGGAACCCGCAAAATCCAGCGAATTCCCAGCGGAATGCAAAATTTTATGGAGTATGCGCTGGAATTTATTCGGGACTTGGCTAAAAACCAAATTGGGGAAAAAGAATATCGCCCTTGGGTACCGTTTATTGGTACATTATTTCTGTTCATCTTTGTGTCAAACTGGTCTGGCGCTCTAATTCCTTGGAAGCTAATTAAGCTGCCATCAGGCGAATTGGGAGCTCCTACCGCTGACATCAATACGACGGTAGCATTTGCACTGCTGACTTCTCTAGCATATTTTTATGCAGGTCTCAGCAAAAGCGGCTTGGGGTATTTCGCCCACTATGTTGAACCGGTGCCTTTCATGTTGCCGTTCAAAATCATAGAAGATTTCACTAAGCCTCTGTCCCTAAGTTTCCGTTTGTTTGGTAACATTCTTGCGGACGAATTGGTGGTCGGAGTGCTAGTGTTGCTAGTGCCTTTATTTGTTCCTCTGCCAGTGATGGTTCTGGGACTATTTACCAGTGCAATTCAAGCTTTGATTTTTGCAACCTTAGCCGCAGCCTACATAGGTGAAGCTCTAGAAGGCGGTCACGGCGAAGAACACCACGATTAACTAACGATAAACGGCGAAGAATGAAGGAGGAAAAAGAAAATTTCTGAACTCAAACTTTCTCCCGTCACATCGGACAATTCTGTAGACTTTCTGTTCTCAATTTTGTACTTTAGATAAGGAAAATCATCATGAACCCAACAGTTGCTGCCGCTTCCGTAATTGCCGCCGCTTTGGCAGTAGGTTTAGCTGCAATCGGCCCTGGCATCGGTCAAGGTAATGCAGCAGGTCAGGCTGTAGAAGGGATTGCCCGTCAGCCGGAAGCAGAAGGTAAAATTCGCGGCACCTTGCTGTTGAGTTTGGCGTTCATGGAAGCGCTCACAATTTACGGTTTGGTCGTAGCCCTAGTGCTGCTGTTTGCCAACCCCTTCGCATAATAATTGAAAATTTTAGATTTGAGGTTTTGGCGATTCTAATCCAAAATCTCAAATCTAAAATCGATTAAGCGAATTAGATGGAAGCCGTCAAAAAATCATGATGCACTGGACAGTATTACTAGCAGTTGAAGAAGCGGCTAAGGAAGGGGGACTGTTTGATATAGATGCTACGCTGCCTCTGATGGCGGTGCAGTTTTTAATTCTAGTCGCAGTCTTGAATGTAATTTTTTACAAGCCGCTCAGCAAGTCAATTGACGATCGCGCCGATTACATTCGCAACACTCAAGTCTCCGCCCAAGAACGCTTGGCAAAAGCTCAGCAACTAGCGCAGCAGTACGAGCAAAAACTGGGAGAAACTCGCAAACAGTCTCAATCAGTAATTGCTGCTGCTCAAGCTGATGCCCAAAAAATTGGGGCAGCCAAAGTAGCTGAGGCTCAACAAGAAGCTCAAGTCGCGCGAGAAAAGGCTGGGCAAGAAATAGAGCAGCAAAAGCAAGAAGCAATGCGCTCACTAGAACAACAAGTAGACGCGCTCAGCGGCCAAATTCTCGAAAAGCTATTAGGGCAGTCGCTGGCCAAATAGCGAGACCGAAGAGTTTTAGATTTTTGATGGAATCTTAAATCTAAAATCGCTTCACCCAATCTGCACGCGCAATTATGGAAGAGTATCATGGGGACTGTTTTATTGCTAGCCACAGAAGCTAGCGGCGAAGGTGGTTTCGGTTTAAATTTCGATATTTTAGAAACCAACCTGATTAACCTGGTCATTATTATTGCAGTGCTGTTTTATTTCGGGCGCGGATTTGTAGGTAAAATCCTGACAGAGAGGCGTTCGGCCATCCAAGAGGCGATTCAAGAAGCAGAAAAACGCCAAAAAGATGCAGCAGCAGCTCTAGCAGAGCAACAGCAAAAATTGACTCAAGCGCAAGCAGAAGCCGAACGAATTCGTGCCGCTGCTGAAGAAACTGCCAAGAAAGCAAAAGAAGCAATTCTAGCTCAGGCAGCGCAAGACGTTGAAAGAATGAGAGCAACAGCAGGTCAAGAGTTGGAAGCGGAGCGGGAAAGAGCGATCGCCCAACTGCGATCGGCGGTTGTATCTCTGGCATTAGCAAAGGTGGAAAACCAGCTAAAAACTAGCTTGGACGACAGCGCTCAACACCAATTAATCGATCGCAGCATTGCGTTACTGGGAGGCTAAAACGTGAGTACAGTCAGCACAGAAGTCTTACAGCCTTACGCATCTGCCTTGATGTCACTGGCTCAGTCCAACAATCTCTCAGAGAAGTTTGGCGAAGACATTCGTTCCTTACTGAGCCTGCTAGAAGGTTCGGAAGACTTGCGTCAATTTTTAGCCAATCCGCTGGTAAAACCGGATGCTAAAAAAGCTGTGATTCAGCAAATAGCGGGTGAAGAAATGAGCCCCTTGATGCACAGCTTTCTGAAGCTATTAGTAGACAAAGGAAGAATTCTTTTTTTAGAAGGAATTGGCAAACAATACTTGGCAAGGCTCCGAGAACTCAACCAAACAGTATTGGCTGAAGTTACATCGGCCGTCCCGCTTTCAGACGCTCAACAGCAGACTGTTCGCGAGAAAGTGCAGGCTATGACCAGCGCTAGTCAAGTAGAAATTGAAACCAAAATAGACGCAGATTTAATCGGCGGTGTGGTAATCAAAGTAGGCTCTCAAGTAATTGATGCCAGCCTGCGGGGACAATTGCGCCGTTTGGGAATTCGCTTGAATTCCTAATTTAAGGAAGCAGGAGGAAGGAAGAAGGAAGCAGGAAAAAGGAAGAAGGAAGAATCAAACAGAAAGCAGGAATAAATTAATTTCTGTTTTTGAGTTGTTAGTCCCAAATTCTTACTACCAAATCCCTATTCTTTCTTGCGGAAAACCTCGACAGACAACTAACAACTGACAACTGACAAATAATAACTAACATGGCAGCAATCAGACCTGACGAAATTAGCAGCATTATTCGCCAGCAAATTGAGCAGTACGACCAAGACGTAAAAGTCTCTAACGTCGGTACTGTTCTGCAAGTAGGCGACGGCATTGCTCGGATTTATGGCTTGGATAAAGCCATGTCTGGAGAATTGCTAGAATTTGCCGACGGCACCGTGGGCATTGCACTGAACCTCGAACAAGATAACGTCGGTGCAGTGTTGATGGGCCAAGGCCTCGGCATTCAAGAAGGTTCGGCAGTTACTGCTACTGGCAGAATTGCTGAAGTCCCCGTTGGTGAAGCAATGTTGGGACGGGTAGTTGATGCTTTGGCCCGTCCGATTGACGGCAAAGGAGAAATTAAAACTACTGAATCTCGCTTGATTGAATCTCCGGCACCGGGGATTGTTTCTCGCCGTTCTGTTTACGAACCGATGCAAACAGGAATTACCGCTATTGATGCGATGATTCCGGTGGGAAGAGGACAGCGGGAACTGATTATCGGTGACAGACAAACCGGTAAAACTGCGATCGCGATCGACACGATTATTAACCAAAAATCGGAAAACGTGATCTGCGTTTACGTAGCGATCGGTCAAAAAGCTTCTACAGTAGCTAACATCGTCAACGTCCTGCAAGAAAAGGGCGCGATGGACTACACGATCGTAGTAGCAGCCAACGCTAGCGACCCCGCAACCCTGCAATACTTGGCTCCCTACACAGGTGCTAGCTTAGCCGAGTATTTCATGTACAAAGGCAAGCACACTTTGGTCATTTACGATGACCTTTCCAAACAAGCACAAGCTTACCGCCAAATGTCTCTGTTGCTGCGCCGTCCTCCCGGTCGCGAAGCTTATCCCGGAGACGTGTTTTACCTGCACTCTCGCTTGCTAGAACGCGCTGCTAAATTGAGCGACGATTTGGGCGAAGGCAGCATGACTGCTTTGCCAATTATCGAAACCCAAGCTGGTGACGTTTCTGCTTACATTCCGACGAACGTAATTTCGATTACCGACGGTCAAATCTTCCTTTCTTCTGACTTGTTTAACGCTGGTTTGCGTCCGGCAGTAAACCCCGGTATTTCGGTATCGCGGGTAGGTTCGGCAGCTCAAACTAAGGCGATGAAAAAAGTAGCCGGTAAGGTGAAATTGGAATTGGCACAGTTTGAAGAACTGGCAGCATTTTCTCAGTTTGCTTCTGACTTGGATAAAGCTACTCAAAATCAATTGTCGCGCGGTCAGCGCTTGCGGGAACTGTTGAAACAGCCCCAAAGCTCGCCTCTGCCGATGAACGAACAAGTGGCTGTAATCTATGCCGGTATTAACGGCTATATGGATGACATTCCTGTGGAAAAAGTCAGCAAGTTTACTGTTGGTTTGCGCGACTATTTGCGGACTAGCAAGCCGAAGTACGGCGAAATTGTTCAAGGCGGAAAAGCTTTGACTGATGAAGCTGAAAAGCTGCTGAAAGAAGGCATCACTGAATACAAGCAAAGTTTTCTAGTTTCTGCGTAGTAGACAAGTAGGAATTTTGAACCGCAGATGAACGCGGATTAACGTAGATAATCTGAAGTTAATCTGCGTTACTCTGCGTTAATCTGCGGTTTTAATTAAGAAGATGCGGGCAAGGATGTAAGGAGAAAGTTATGGCAAATCTGAAAACTATTCGCGATCGCATTAAGTCGGTCAAGAACACTAAAAAGATTACAGAAGCGATGCGTTTGGTGGCCGCTGCAAAGGTGCGCCGCGCTCAAGAACAGGTGACTGCTACTCGGCCTTTTGCCGATCGACTGGCAGAGGTATTGTACGGTTTGGCGGAACGTTTGCAGTTTGAAAACCTGGATTTGCCGCTGCTGAAAAAACGCGAAGTGCGATCGGTGGGACTGTTGGTAGTTTCGGGCGATCGGGGTTTGTGCGGCGGCTACAACAGCAACATCATCAGATACGCCGAAAATCGCGCTAAGGAAATCAAAGCTGAAGGCTTAGACTACAAATACGTGTTGGTAGGACGCAAAGCTACTCAGTATTTCCAGCGCCGCGAACAGCCGATCGATGCTACTTACGCTAACTTAGAACAAATTCCCACAGCACCGGAAGCGGCACAAATTGCTGACGAATTGCTTTCTTTGTTCCTGTCGGGAACTGTGGACAGAGTTGAGCTAATTTACACCAAGTTTGTGTCATTAATTAGTTCGCGTCCGGTAATTCAAACTTTGCTGCCCCTCGACCCCCAAGGTTTGGAAACTCCTGATGATGAAATATTCCGCTTGACATCGCAAGGCGGACAGTTTCAAGTATCGCGCGAGAAGGTTGCTTCACCTACGAAGAGTTTGCCCAGGGACATGATTTTCGAGCAAGATCCGGCGCAAATTCTGGAGGCTCTTTTGCCCTTGTATTTGAACAACCAATTGCTGCGGGCTTTGCAAGAGTCTGCTGCTAGCGAGTTGGCTGCGCGGATGACGGCGATGAACAATGCTAGTGAGAATGCTAGCGATTTGATCGGTAGTTTGACGCTGACTTATAACAAGGCGCGGCAAGCGGCAATTACTCAGGAAATCCTGGAAGTTTGCGGCGGTGCTGAGGCTTTGAATGGTTAGGTTAGGGTTGACAATTTGTTGATTTTATGGTATGCGTCTGAGGGAACTCAGGCGCTTTTTTTATTTATAAAGTTGTTACAATTGACCACCATGTACTAACAAAGCCAAACTCAAGATTTTTTGCAGAAGCCGGGTTTATGAGCGTAAATCATACCTAAATGACTTAAATTAACGCTCTCTAGCGTTTTTCGCGGAAAACTGCACTTATTGCACTATTGCATTAGTATGCACTAAAGCATATAGTTAAAATAATGCATTTGTATGCAAAAAGCTGGTTTTTAGGCAAACTACATAAAAATGTCACAATGTATATGTTGTAAAGCCTTGAGCCTGTATGGATGAAAACAAGACTGTGGCTATTAGAGTAGAAATGCCGCCGGAATTGCGGAACCGATTTAAGTCGGCTGTTGCTAGGGACGGTAAAAATATGAGGGATGTTTTGCTGGAATTTATGGAGCAATATGTCATCAAGGCTGAGCAACCAAAAATAGAAGCAAGTCAAAACCAAAACAACACATAGCTGCTGTGTGCAGTGGTGGAGCGATCGCATACAGGGCAAGACATTTAGTTTTTAAACTGTAAGGGAAGTCTGAAGTGAGGAGCGATCGCGTACCGAATCCAAAGCCAGAAAACGTACACCATGTTACAGATCCCCAACTCTCTGAAAAGATGGGCGAAAAATACAACTGGCGGTTAAAAGAAATCCGAGTGACTCGTAACACCCCCCCTGATGTGGCTTGCGTGTTTGACGGGGAACAAACCTCGTTTCAGGATATGTGGCAAGATTACCAAGATTAAAGGAAAGGGAGGAAAAATGGCAAAAAAAATCTGGATTGTCTACAAAACCGAAAGCATGAGTGCTCCGGGCTGGGAAGAACGTCAGCTCATGCCGAGGGGCGGTCTAACTAATATACTTTGGGAAAATTGGACTTGGGAAGAAAACCCAGAAATTCCTCAAGTAGGGGACAAAACCCGCGATTATGAAAATCTATCTGACCCCGGTAATGGAATCACTCACGCGAAAGATGGAGATTGGGTAGTTACTCGCGTTCAGCAGTTTTCTGCTTCTGATACTGAGGAGCGAATTGTGGTGTGTTACTGTTCTTACCAACCTGTTACATCTGATTGGGAAGCGCTACAAAAAAGCGAGTCGGTCAATCAGATGCTAGCAACTGTCGAGTAATATTATTGACTGGATAATTAGTCTGTAAAAGCGATCGACTATTCCTGCACAATCTCATACAAATCTTCGATCGACAAATCAAAAGTCCTCGCCAATTTGTGCAAGGCTGTCACGTCAACAGTTGCTAATCCGGGCGATCGGGCATAGGTTCTGAGCGTGCTGTAGACTACTCCCGATCGCTCTGAAACTTCTTTCAGCGTCCAGCCCTTCTCGGCAGCAAATTCTCGAACCCGCAACTTAATTAATCCCATAACCTCTTGACAGTTGACTAATATAAGTCATACAATTTTATTGTAAAAAGCGATCGCCCCAACGTCTGGAAAACTTAAAGACGATCGCCTATCAAAGTTCAAATCCCATATAAGGGACTGATCTATCTATCAAATTCCCAAATCAGGAATCGATCTATCCAAATCAGGAATCGATCTATTCAAATCAGGAAACTTATCAACTATGTTAGCAAGCTTTCGACCAAAATCAACCCCCAGACACAGATTGAGCCGGTTTGTGACGAAAGAGGCGATCGCGCGGCTGCTGAAAATCAAGGTAGAACAAATATATCGCTTCGAGTGCTGGGCGCATATCCTGTACGTGCACGCCAAAGGCATGAGTCGGTTTGTCAGTTATGCCGACTTTCCGCCTGTTTTGGGAGTGGAATCGCCCTCTGGTTTAGATTTTGGTTATTGGAAGCGCCGGATAGCGAGTCAGAAGGAGAGACACGCGCCGGATTTTTGGGTGGATTTCTATGCACAGAAATTTCATCAAGCTGTTTCGGTTCCTGAATTGTTCGACTGGGGGCGAGTCGTGGGAGTGATTAAATTTATGTTGCCGAAAATAGCAGTTGAATCGCTGCGGAATGTTTATGCACAGGAAAAATATGTGCTGGAACATTTCTAAATGCTGTGTTTTTTTATAACTAGACTTACGAACTCGTGACCTAAAAAGTAGTGCTACAAGATTGTACCCCATATCCGTAGGGAAACGGCAATGCCGTGTCCGGTGCCGGGATCTGCGACTTTTAAGAATTGGCATAAGTTCAGGGCAAGAAACCAAGGTGATGATACCATGCACCATCATTCCAGTCTAAGAGTCAATAAGATCTTCCTCCCCTATTCCCAAACTCGGCAAACTGCCGACAATTTGCACAGTTTCCAAACTGACTGCGATGACTTGGCCAATTAACCGGACAATGTATTGTTCGTCATCCAAGCGATTCGGGTCATTAACAATTCCACTCCGTTTATCGGTTTTGAATTGATACTGGTCTATTACCCAATCTAACGCAGAACGGTTCCCCAGACGGTACTTAAATGCTGAAGAGGGAATGTCGCTTAAGGTGAGAAAATCGTTGTAAATCAGTTGAGTTTTATCTTTACTCAATCTCATCTTTTCTACCCGCCAATTTAACGGCACGTCAGTATTTTCTATCCACTTAAGCGGATATTCGGGTTGTTGTTCGTAATTGACGTGAATTTCTGCTAAACGTTTGCCCGCATTAGCGAAAGAATGAAAATCGGGAGTGTAGGGAATACGGGGCAATTCCCGTTTCAAATTGGCGGCGTAGCGAGTGCAATAGGTGGGATGGTGCAAAACAGCATAAACGTAGTAGAAAATATCCCATTTGCTAATGCTGTTGTCTCCGTAGTGGCGGCGGAATTCTGTTATTGCCCAGTCTGTGATATTTTCGCGGCGGTTTGTGCCGTCTTCATCGTAGATGTAGAAGGGGAAACATTGTCCGGGACGCCCCCCTACTCCCACATCAGAAATACAATCAGTCATCTGTACTAGAAAGGGAATTTGGGAGTGATTTGTCACGGCAATTACTCGATTCTCTTTCTCAGTATCTGGTACAGGAAATATAGATGTAAATTGACCGCGACGATGAGTTAACACTTCATCAAAATACAAAAATTGCAAACTGAAAGGGCGATAAAGTGCCAGCCGGATTTTTTCAGGAGTAAATTCGGTTTTGACATTGGCTGCAAGGCATTCTTTTAGACGGCTACTCCACTTGATTTTATTATCCTCATATTCCACAAAATTATCAATAGTATCCCCCGGTTTTCTTAGATGATGCCAGCGATAAACTTGGTGATTATAATTGTCTATAAATAATTTAATATTTTCAATTAAATCATCTTTTTTAAAATTATATGCCCATGTATCCCGTGCTGTTTCAGCTCCCCTGCTATAAACATTAAAAATGACTCGACCGTCAATTTTATTGGAAGCTTTAGCTTCTTTACCACCAATCGGTATCAACGTTTCAAAATCATCGTGCAATCCTTCAGTTAGCCAATTATTTTTTTTGTCTGGCGTAATTTCTTGCCATTCTAGCTTTTCAATTGTTCCGGCTTTTTCCAGCAACTCAAACTTTTCTTTCCTAGTTGCTTTCCAATCCACCTCATTATAAAAGATTTTACAGCCTTCAGTTTGTTTCCTTTTGACGAGAAATGTTACAGATATGCCCACCATTGCTCCCAAACCAAATATGGTATGTTTTTCTCCGATGGCTATGCCTTCACGCATTGAGTCTTTTCTGACATTACCTTTTAAGTCTAAAACATAAATGCTATTAAAATCTTTTGCTAAATTTTTTCTCATTCCATCAAAAGCAATATCATTGACAAAGCTGTTATTAGTTACAAGAGCTAAAATCCCCTCATCACCAATTCTATCCGATGCCCAGCGAATCGCTTTCACATAAGGGTCAGACAGTGCATTTTTATTAGTTGCTTTCGAGTCTTTAGAATAAGTTTCGGCAACGCGACGATCTATTTCTTCATACTTGCGATTTTTATTGTTATCATTTTCACTTATTTGAAAAGCATTATAAGGGGGATTGCCAACAACAACAAAAATGGGCGAACTTCTCTGCCTCTCTACCCTCGCTGTATTTGCCGCCGTAAACAAAGAAAGTTGCTGTACTTTTTGGTCAGAAAAAGTATCAACTAAACAAATACCTTCAAATGGTTGATAAGTCCCCGTTGCCTCAAAATACTCATGTTCGATATTCATCGAAGCAATGTAATAAGGCAGTAACATCAATTCATTGCAGTGCAATTCGTCAGCGTATTTGTGTGGTAGTGCCGTTTTCCGAATCTCCCGCATTACCCGCATCATAAAATTCCCCGTCCCCACAAAAGGATCTAGGATATGCACTCCTTTATCGCTTAAGGATTTGCCAAACTCTTTTTGCAAGATATCCTCAACACTTTTGACCATAAAATTCACAATCGGTTGAGGAGTGTAAACAATGCCGTGAGTGTCCGCAACTTTGATAGCAAACCCTTGGAAAAACTTTTCATAAATGGTGTTTAGAAAGTGCTGTTTTTCGCTAAATTCATCAATTGTCGCGGCCGTTTCTTCTAAGGCACGGTAAAAATAGTCAACCTCTCCGAGGAAATGGTCGCGACTGAATGATTTAGAAGTTAAAGCATTAATAACTTTTTCGATTTCAACAGCGATGATATTGCGGTTGGTAAAATCTGGGTTATCAAAAATGCGGCGAAAAATGCGTTCGGTAAGAATGTGCTGAATTAGCATTTCCTCGACAGCAGCTTCGGAGAGATTGGGGTTAATTGATTGGCGGCAGACGGCGGTAAAGTCATTAAATGCTTGAATAAATCTTTTGTTAGTTTTGCGTTGTCCCTCAATCAGATTAATCAGTTTGGCTGCTAAATCTTTGACTCGGCTGCCAAATTCAGCGGCGGCGACTTCCCACTGGGCGATAGCGGGAGTTCGGTATTCAAAAAATAGCTTCAGCGTATCGACTAGGGCTTGCGGTTTTGCGATATCTTCATCACAGAGTTGCTTGCCGCCTTGCCAAATAATTGCCCGTTCCGGTGCTTGAAAAATAATGTTATCTTTGGGATAGCCAACAGCAAATTTTTGTTGAACTTCGCGTTCCAGCTTGTCATGAGTGTCTTTTGCTTCCCAGATACCGTGTCTGAGACTGTCGGCCCGCACTAATTCCCCATCAACTCTGATTCGCTTATTGTTGCCGATTTTCATCTCTTTTTCGGGTACCAGCGTCCACCCAAATTGCTGACAGCAAGACTTTAGCAAATCGGCAAAAGCATCCTTTACTGCTAATTCGTGAGATATCCCCAATTTCGCAAATTGTCCCAGGGCATTGTAATATGCTTTAACAGGTTGGTGGGTTGGCTTGAGGTTGAGATTTGGCATGGGGGATGGGCGAGCGCAAATTGCTGATTTAATTTTAAGCGATATTGTAACTTTTATACCGTCAAACAAAAGAAAATAAAAGTACGCGCGGCGTAGCTATCCCGTAGGGAATTGCCAGCACCCATCGCCCCCAACAATTCCCACGGCATCAGCGATAATAGTATTAGCGAACTATTGAAAATCGAGGAAACACCTATGCTCGCGACTGCCGCCCTACAGGATAATCTTACCATAGAAGACTTCATGGCTCATCCGTGCGATCGCATGGAATGGATAGATGGTCAACTCGTAGAGAAAAATGGCATGACACTAAAGACGGGTAAAATTCAGTTGAGACTGGGGAATTCTTGGGAAGATTACAAAGATTCTAGCGGACAAGGGGGAGAAGCTTATGTCGAGGTTCCTTGCCGCACTAACCGACAAATTCGCCGGCCCGATGTCGCTTATCTCACACCCGAATTAGTTGCACAATTTGGCAACCTTGCCACTTTACCCCAAAGTTTCCCTTTAATTGCCGAAATAGTTTCACCCACCGATATCGCTGAAGATGTCTTTCTCAAAGCACAGGAATATTTAGAATCTAGCTGTCAGGAAGTCTGGCTAGTTTTTCCAGAAAGTCGTTTAATATTAGTGATGACTCAAAATCAAATATTGACATTTAGATCCGGCGATACCGCCCGCACCCAACAAATCCTCATAGGTTTTAGCATCGAAGTCGATCGATTGCTAGCTTAAACTAAAATTATGAAATCAGAAACTCAGTAGGTTGGGTTGAGTTTACGAAACCCAACACTTTCTGGGATTTGTTGGGTTTCGTGAACTCAACCCAACCTACTACTGAAATCAAATTGTTACAATATATTTAATACTCCCCTGTCCCCCTCAGCTCGGACTTGGTTTATAGAGCCTCCGAATTCTATTCGGTCGTATTTAATCCAGATTCGATATCCCACCCTTATCGGAGCAAACCGCCATGTCAGACGACTTTTCCTTAGACGAGCTTTTAAATAGAAGTTACTACGCCTTCAAAGACGCAGAAAACCAAGTGGGACAGTGCAATGTTTTAGTCATCGGCAAAACCGGCGTCGGCAAAAGTACCCTGATCAATTCCGTTTTTCGCCAACGCTTAGCAGAAACCGGAGTCGGCCGCCCCATCACTCAAGGCATTCGCCAATATACCAAACCGAATTGCCCAATTACAGTCTACGATACTCCCGGACTCGAACTCAACGCCGAACAAATTAAAGTTATTCAATTAAACGTTGCTAAACTGATTGAAGACCAAAGACTCCTGCACCCAAAAGAACACATTCACGTTATCTGGTACTGCATCAATCACAGCGCCAATAGAATAGAATCTGTGGAGGAAAGCTGGCTAAAAGAAATGGAAGTCAAAGATGTACCAGTGATTTTAGTTTTGACTCAAACTACATCTAAAAAGCCGAGCGAGTTTTTCAAGCAACTGGAACACATGAATTTGCCCGTCAGTCAAATCATCCCGGTGATGGCTGAACCGGAAGAAATTGATGAGGATTATACCGTAAAATCTCACGGTTTAGATAAGTTGGTAGATGCAACTTTTCAACTGCTGCCGGAAGTAGCTAAAAAAGCTTTTGTTAAAGAACAAATTGCAAATATTGCGCTCAAATCCGATATGGCATTTAAATATCTAAGTGCTTATGTTGCAGGTTCTGCAATTGTCGGTGCGACTCCTGTACCCTTTGCTGATGCGCCGATTTTGATGACGATGCAAACGGCAATGATTGCTAATATTACTGTGATTTTTGGAATGCCCTTTGATAAGGGGTTTATTTCGGCGATGCTGTCTGCTATTAGCGGCGCTGGCGGGGTTACTGCTGTCGGCAGAAGTATTGTTACTAATTTGATTAAAATGATTCCTGGTGCGGGTACTGTTGTCGGCGGTGCAATCTCCGGTGCAACAGCGGCAACTCTCACGCTGGCCCTCGGTTTGGCTTACATTGAAGTGCTTAAAGCTTATATGAAAGCTCAAATTAATGGGGAACAACTTTCTTTGCAACAGTTAACCAAGATGTTTGTGGAAATGTACAAGGAGTATGCTAGTTCTGGGCGTAAAACTTTGAAGGATGAGCAACCGAATCAACCTAAGCCTCCCAATCAAATTAATATTGAGTAAATTGGGCATGGGGCATGGGGCATAGGGCATAGGTTATTTGTTAGTTCCAATTACCAATTCCCAATTCCCAATTCCCAATTCCCAATTCCCCATTACCAATTGATTGCTACAATATGAGTGAATTCTGCAAAAGGGAGTAAATGGCTATGGTAATGGCAGCCGTTTTATCAGAAAATATTTCTCTAGAAGACTTTATAGCCAGTCCCACCGACGATATGGAATGGGTGGACGGGCAAATTGCGGAGAAAAATGGCATGACAGTAAAACACAGTCGCATCCAATCTAAACTAGATTATTCTTGGAGAAGTTATAAGATATCTAGCGGACAAGGTGGCGAAGTCTATACGGAGGTTCCTTGTCGTACTGACAGGCGAGTGCGCCGTCCTGATGTAGCTTATCTGACTCCTGAACTTGTTGCTGAATATGGCGATGTTCCTACTTTGCCTCAAAGTCCGCCGTTAATTGCAGAAATAGTTTCTCCTACTGATATTGCGGAAGAAATATTTCTAAAAGCAGAAGAATATTTAGATTCGGGTTGTCTGGAAGCTTGGATTGTTTTTCCTGAAAGTCGCTGGATATTGATAATGACTCAAACTCAAAAGTTAACTTTTAACCTGGGTTCTACCGTCAGCACTCAATTAGTGCTACCGGGTTTTAGTGTTGCGGTTGATGAGTTGTTGACTTGAAGGCAAAAAATTAATTAGGTATAAGTGCTTTGTGGCACAGTTACGTCGTGACGATTGTAATAATTTGTGAAAAAGTCATTGACAAAATGGCGCTCGCTCGTCCCAGCCAATTAATAAAAAAAATTATCAATAAAAAATGCAGTTGTAAAATTGCACAAAAGCACAAACAGCGGTAAAATACTGATTGCTTTGTTTCCAAATCTAGCGTAAATTCCAATTGGGGAATTAAAACCAATAATTGAAATATGTCTAAGACTTACACTGTTGAATTGATCCACCAAGGCTCTACCTATACCGTAGAAGTACCCGAAGATAAACAAATTCTCCGCGCCGCCAACGCCGCCGGCATTGAGTTGCCGAGTTCATGCAATGCGGGGGTTTGTACTACTTGCGCTGGTAAAATTATTGAAGGGAAGGTCGATCAAGCTGATGGTATGGGCGTTAGTCCCGATCTTCAGGCAGAAGGTTATGTATTGCTGTGCGTTGCTTATCCCCGATCGAACTTGAAGATAGAAACAGAAAAAGAAGACATTGTGTACGATCGCCAATTCGGTAAATCCTAGGACTAAGCTAAAATTGACCTAAGTACCGTTAGCGGTAAAACCACTATGGATCGCCCTATGACCACCCATTTCATTTCCGCAGAAGTTGACCTCCACGAGACCGCCGAGCAACTGCACTCGGCTATTGAAATTGAACTGCAAAAGTACGGCGAACCGCTGCGGTGGGCAGTCACAGATGTGGATGTCGATCGGCAAAAGGCTGTGGTAGAAGGTTACGTGCTCGTGGAAGCATCCCCCGCAACATCGTGAACCCCCGCCCTTTGACAGTGGTTTTGATAGTCCCTACAGGCGTTGGAGCATCGATTGGTGGGTTTGCAGGAGATGCGCTGCCGGTGGCTAGGGCGATCGCCCAAATTTCAGACACCCTGATCACTCACCCCAACGTCCTCAACGGCGCTCAACTTTATTGGCCGATACCTAACGCTCTCTACGTTGAAGGTTACGCCCTTGACAAATTTGCTGCCGGATGCTGGGGACTGCAACCGGTACATCAAAATCGCATCGGCTTAATCCTCGATGCTGGCATTGAACCAGACTTGCAGTTGCGCCACTTGCAAGCGGCTGATGCAGCGAGAGCTACATTGGGTTTGAATATAACTGATTGTGTTTTAACCGATCGCCCCCTGCAAGTAGAATTGCGTATTTCTGAATCAGGCGCATCCTGGGGGACGATCGGCAATCCCGACAGCTTATTGCGCGCTGCGGAAAAATTAATCGAACAAGCAAGAGTAGAGGCGATCGCAGTTGTCGCCAGATTTCCCGACGATGAAGGCAGCCTCGCCCTCGAAAACTACCGCCGCGGCAAAGGAGTTGACCCCCTCGCCGGCGCGGAAGCTGTGATCAGCCACCTCATCGTCAGGACGTTTAAAATCCCCTGCGCTCACGCCCCCGCGCTTTCCCCACTTCCCCTCGATCCGCACCTGTCCCCGCGATCGGCTGCTGAGGAAATCGGCTATACTTTCCTACCTTGCGTCCTTGCCGGCCTCAGCAAAGCTCCCCAATTGGTAGCGCCAGAAAGCCAGCAGCACAATCAATTATCAATTACCGCCGATCGAGTCGATGCGGTGGTGATACCCGCCACAGCCTGCGGCGGCAGTGCTATTCTGAGTTTGAGTCGGCGATCGTCCGTACAAATCATCGCTGTGGGGGACAACAAAACCCAGATGCAGGCGACTCCAGAAAAATTCGGAATCAAAGCTTTGCAGGTAAACTCATATTTAGAGGCGATCGGAGTTTTGGTCGCTTTGCGGGCCGGCATCAGTCCAGCTTCCTTGGGTGCAGACATCTCCTCCCTGCGTTGTTTGTCTGACTCAACAAAACAAATCTAAAATCTCAAACCTCAAATCTAAAAGTGATTAAGTGGCAGAAAAACTTCCCGGAAATCCTGAAATTGAACCCTTGACGCGCACCCAAGTTTTAATAGCAATGGGCGTGACAGCAATTATGTTGCTGGCGGTTGCTAAATTGTGGTTGCTATTTGGATCGGTATCGCTTTTGCCAGTCAAATTGATAGGAATGGACTTGTTCAAAGGATGTGCGATCGGACTGGCAATTACAGGCGGCAGTGCGATCGTTTATCACCTCTGGCCGGGTTATCGCCGGAGTGCAGACGTTTACTTGGAAGTAGTTCTCAAACCTTTGTTTTGGCCAGATTTAATTTGGCTGGGACTGCTGCCGGGACTTAGCGAAGAATTGCTATTTCGAGGCGTGATGCTGTCTGCTTTAGGATTGAATGTTACCAGTTTAGTTTTATCGAGTTTTTGTTTCGGCATTCTGCACTTGGGAGGCATCGATCAGTGGCCTTATGCTGTTTGGGCAACGGCTGTCGGATTGCTGTTGGGTTACAGCGTTTTAGCGACTGGGAATTTGTTAGTGCCAATTACGGCTCATATCTGCACGAATTTGATTTCTAGCTGTGTTTGGAAGTGGGAACACAATCTGGTGAAGCGTTAAGATAGATAAATATCGACCATAAAGTGGGTGATTGAAATCCCTAGCAATGCGATCGCACAGTCAAAGTCCGATCTTTTTTTCGTTTGGCTGCAACATAATGGTGACGAATTTGCCTGACAAATAGCAGGTTTAGGCTTTGTTTGGACTTGAAATTTGTTCAAGTCCCGATAATAGCAATTCTGAAAAATATTCCTACAGTCATGAGGTTGGGTTGCACTTCGTTCCACCCAACCTACTTTTGTTATTGTTGCAGAGCTTTTCAGAATTGCTATAAGAGGATGGAGATTAATTGAGCAATAGGAATCCTACACCAGAATATTCCCGGTGTTTTTAGACCTGGTAATGTCAAGCAGGTTTCGCCTCGATCGCACTTACTGGCCCTTTTGTTTCTATCATATTAGTCACTTTAAACCCTGCGGAGGAAACTAAATTATAAAATTCATCCTTTGTCCGCATGAAAGTACCCCCCAGAATGAACAAAGTTAAGCTACCCATGCCAATAAATGGCGACATTTTGCCTTCAGGCAACATAAAATCAACAATCATCAGCCGATCTTTAGCTGTCATAGCTTGATAGCAATTTTTAAGAATTGTAATAGCACAATCGTCGTCCCAATTGAGGAGGACTCGAGAGAGTAAGTAAAGATCGCCACTAGGGGGAACCGCCTCAAAAAAGCTGCCTCCAACTATTTGACACCTATCTGCAACTCCAGCCACTTCCAAAACCGGATTCGCATCAACCACAACATCTTCGCGATCGAACAAAATAGCTTGTAGCTTGGGATTCGCATTCAGAATCACAGCCGTTAGAGTTCCAATTCCCCCTCCAACATCCACAAGTGTCTTAACCTCTGAAAAATCATAAGCTTCAAGCACCGGAAGCAGCCACTCCCTTGTTGTCTCCTTCATCCACTCATTGAAATTTACTGCCGCATCAGAATTATGCTTCAAATAGCTATAAAAATTAGTCTTAAAAGTATGTTCAAATGGAGTTTCTCCAGTCTTTATACCGTAAAGTAAATTCCCCCATCCCTGATATAGTTCATCACCCATTGCCAAAACCGTACCTCGTAAAGAATCAGAAGTACCAGTCAGGAGATGTTTTCCCAGAGAATTTAAGCAAAACTTGTCATTATCTTCCATAGAAAAAACACCAACGCTTACTAGCATACGCATCAGGTGATAAATACCATGAGAATTTACACCAGCAGCTTTCGCAAGTTCATTAGCAGTCTTAGAACCATCACCTAGAATATCTGCAATTTCTAGTTTTGCCGCCACAAAAAGAGCCTGGGATATTTTAAACCCATACATCATTTCTAGTAGCAATGACGATGAGCTTTCGCTGTTTAACTGGGTATTATCTGAATATAAAGCCATGAGTTGTCCTGTGACTGAAAGTTAGTTTCTAATTGTTACACTGCATAAGTTCTAGGTAAGTAGTTGGGCTTTAGCCCTCTTATGGCTGAAGCCCAACTACTTACCTTTTAAGAGAGCTGAAGCCCAACTACTTACCTTTTAAGAGGGCTGAAGCCCAACTACTTACCTTTTAATACGTATCTTAATCATCCCATCCTTTTCCATAATCTCTTACCGGATATTCTACCCATGCACTTCTTAGCCACTCTCTTCCATGATACTCTAAATACGAATGTAAGCTACTCGCTGACCAATCATAAGGAGATTTTGCCCAGCCATGTTTGACAGGATTGTAATGGATATAATTAATGGTTGTATAATAATGTCTTTCCGAACGAATAGCGCGATCGCTAAACGAATGCCACACTTTGCCTGTAAGATTATCCTCAAGATTCCATTGTCGAGCTAACGGCCCGTGAATGGAACGAAAGAGTACACTTAATTGCGACATATTAATATGATGCACTAAGAGATGATAATGGTTTGGTAAAACTACCCAAGCATTAATTTCTATACCATTTGAAATAAAACTATCAAAAATTATATCTAAAAGTTGCTGACGGCGTTCCTGAGTATTAATGCGAGATTTATGCTCAAAATAACTAACTGTAAGATGGTAAAATTCAGAATTTTGCACTGGATGAGGTGGAGAATGAGCAGGATATCCCTTAGCCAACCTTTGATTGACAAGTTGCACCCGTTCTTCTAGTGTCAATTTCCGATATTCATACATAAAGGTACGTAATTAGCCTTAGTGCCCTCTTTAAAAGGTACGTAGTTGGGCTTCAGCCCTCTTTAAAAGGTACGTAGCTGGGCTTAGTGCCCTCTTTAAAAGGTACGTAGTTGGGCTTAGTGATCTAAGAGGGCTAAAGCCCAACTACGTACCTAATCAAGATAGGATCTGAGTTGTTCAGCCATAACCTGAACATTAGGGGGATAATTCATAGTAATATGATTTCCCGGCACTTCTCGAACCTCTACTCCTCCAGTAGCAACCTCAATCCAAGGTAATTCTGGATTTTTGGCATTAACTTCATTTTGCTCTGTAGCACGGAAAAATATAATTCGACCCGGATAAGTTTGAGGGATGTAATTTAGCATCGCTTGGGCGTGTACTTTAAACAGATGGAGAAACTGGCGAATCTCAGGTAAACCAAAATCGGGAGGAACTACCCTATTAGCAATCTTTACTTGCTCTAAAAAGTAGACAAGTTGCTCATCTGGCTCAAGTTTTTGAAGGACATCCATAGAAAGAGACAGATTGAACCCAACACCTAGCAAATATACCAAAATTGCTGTATCATCTTCAGTTTCTAAAACAGGCATTTGACCGGGCCCAGGAGTATCTATTAAAGTTAGCAGCGCTATCTTTTCACCTTGGGCATTGAGTTGCTGTGCCATCTCAAAAGCAACAGTTCCTCCAAAGGAAGAACCACCCAAAAAATAGGGGCCTTCTGGTTGTTGAACTCGCACTGCTTCAATATAGCGAGCAGCCATTTCCTCAACTTTAGTGAAAGACTCTGTTTCCCCATCTGAAACATGGGCTTGTATGCCAAAAACAGGCAAATCTGAACCTAGATAACGTGCTAAATCTCGATAAATGTAAACGTGACCGCCTACCGGATGAACTAAGAACAAAGGTTGTTTAAAACTACCGCGCTGAATTTCTACTAACAAAGATTCAGAAGCTGTCTGGAGTTGCTGATCAGGATTATCAGATAATTCGGAATTGTCTTTAATTAATGCAGCCAAAGCTGCAATAGTCGATGATTGCAACAAGCTATGGGGAGACAAGGATTTTTGCAGTGCTTCGTTTAATTTAGTTATTAGTTGAACTGCTAATAATGAGTCTCCACCTAAATCAAAAAAGTCATCATTAATTCCTATTTGCTTAATACCGAGAAATTCTTCCCAGATACTAGCAATAGTTTGCTCAATCTCATTTCTAGGAGCAACATAGGTATTGTGTAAATTTGGTCTCGAATAAAGTGATGATGAATCTAATTTTGGGAAAGTTTCATCTGGTAAAGAAGCAATTTTTATCGGTTGTTCAATTCCTGGTGCTTCAATCCAGTAACGTTGGCGCTCAAACGGATAGGTTGGTAATGGGAGACGATAACGCTGCTCATCAGCATAAAATTTAGACCAATCTATTTGTACTCCTCCTAACCAGAGTTTACCCAATGTAGTAAGTAAGAAAGCTACATCTGAATTTTGGTCTTGTGGATGGCGCAATGAAGAAAGTACAATTTGCTCAGCCCCCTTATTAGGATGCTGTTTTGCTAGCGTGTTCAAAGTCCGTCCTGGTCCCACTTCGAGCAATATTTGATTCTGGTCTTTTAATAGCTGTTGTAAGCCATCTGCAAACCTTACTGTTTGGCGCAGATGTTGAGCATAATAACTCGGACTTGTCGCCTGCGTTGCTGTTATCCAATTACCAGTAACATTGGAGATGTAGGGAATTTTAGGCGAGTTCAGCTTAACTTTTTTAACCTGTTCGGTGAAGGGTTCTAAAATTGGCTCCATCATCTGTGAATGGAAGGCATGAGAAGTGTGCAATCGGCGACACTCTACACCTTTTTCGAGTAGTTTTTGTTCCAATTCATCTATGGCATCAGTAGCACCTGAAACCACGCTCATAGATGCTCCATTAATCACAGCTAAATCGAGTTTATTGCCCAAAAAGGGTTGCACTTGCTGTTCTGGAAGTGGAACTGCAAGCATGGAACCACTCGGCAGTTGCTGCATTAATTTACCTCGTGCAGCTACCAAGGATAAGCCATCTTCCAACGATAAAACACCAGCCAAACAAGCTGCTACATATTCACCAATGCTATGACCAATCATCGCTTTGGGATGCACTGCCCAAGACATCCACAATTTAGCTAAAGCATACTCGATCGCAAACAGTGCTGGCTGTGTAATTGCAGTCTGTTTTAATTGGTTTGTAGCTGCTTGTGCTTGTGCTTCATTTGGATAAAGTACGTGGCGCAGATCAATTCCCAAGTGAGGTTTAAGAATTTCCGAACAGATATCGATATGTTCCCGGAATGTTGGTTCAACTTGGTAGAGTTCCAAGCTCATATTGATGTACTGCGAGCCCTGTCCTGAAAACATAAATACGACAGGTCTATCTTTAGACTCTTGGAAACTGGTAAAAACTCGTTTTGCATCGAGAGTGTCGAGGGCAATAACACTTTCTTCTATGTCATTACAAACTACTATCCGTCGATGGCTGAAAGCTCTTCTACCAACTTGAAGCGTATAAGCAACATCAGCAAGATTTCGATCTGGATGTTGCTTTAAATATTCGCTCAAATTTACCGTTGCACTATCAAGTGCAGAGCTAGTTTTTGCCGATAAAACCAACAGTTGTGATGGTCTAGATCCTCCAGATTTTTCTACCGTAGGCGCTTCTTCTAGTACCACATGAGCATTAGTTCCACCGATGCCAAAGGAACTAACTCCAGCACGACGGGGAGTTTTACCTGCTTTCCATTCAGAAAGCTTAGTATTGACATAAAAGGGACTGTTTGCAAAATCAATCTTGGGATTAGGCTGTTCAAAATGCAAGCTAGGCGGTATTAACTTGTGTTTGAGAGCTTGGACAGTTTTGATTAAGCCAGTGACACCAGCAGCAGTATCCAAATGTCCGATATTGGATTTGGCAGAACCGATCGCACAAAAGCCTTTTTTCTTAGTTTTAACAGAGAAAGCTTGCGTCAGCGCAGCGATTTCGATCGGATCGCCCAGAGGTGTTCCGGTTCCGTGAGCTTCTATATAGCTGACGCTTTCAGGGGGAATTTCTGCGAGTGCTAAAGCATCTGCGATCGCCTGCGCCTGACCATCTATACTGGGAGCTGTGTAGCCAATTTTAAAAGCACCATCATTATTGAGCGCACAACCTTTAATCACCGCATGAATATAATCTCCGTCTGCGATCGCCTCCTCTAATCTTTTCAAAACCACAATTCCCACACCGCTACCGCTAACAGTTCCCTGTGCCTTAGCATCAAAGGCTCTACAGTGTCCGTCTGGTGAAAGAATCATTCCCTCTTTATAAAAATATCCTGCCTTTTGGGTAACGCCTATAGAAACCCCACCAGCCAAAGCCATATCGCATTGGTAATTCAGCAAACTTTGGCAAGCCATGCTAATCGCAACCAATGACGTAGAACAGGCTGTTTGGACAGTAATACTCGGTCCCTTCAAATTTAATTTATAAGAAACGCGAGTTGACAGGAAATCTTTCTCGTTGGCGATCATAAGTTGGAAATCTCCAACGGATTCTCTAAGCTGATGATTAGGATAAAGGTTATTCAAAAAATAAGTATTGAAACTTCCTGCGCCTGCGTAAACCCCAATCGAACCTTCGTAAGTTTCCGAGTTGTAGCCAGCATTTTCTAGAGCCTCCCAAGCCGACTCCAAAAAAAAGCGGTGTTGTGGATCTGTGATTTCAGCTTCTCTAGGATTAAACCCAAAGAATGAAGCATCAAACAACTCTATATCTTCTACTATCCCTCGGGCTTTTACATAGCGGGGGTCACGCACAACTGATTTGTCAATACCCAAAGATTCTAGTTCTTGTTCAGAGAAGAAAGAAATAGATTCCACACCATCGCGTAGATTTTCCCAAAACTCATCAACATTTTTAGCGCCTGGAAAACGACCAGCCATGCCGATGATAGCGATACCTTCTATAGAGTCGGGAGTTTCAGAGTTGTCCATTTTTATTCTTTCCTTGCAAGCGTTGTTTTTGCTTTTGGCGATTGATTGCCTCTTTTTGTTTATTGATGCGATCGCGACTAGCATCAAAAGAGGATTCTTCGTCCTGCTCCTGACTTAAATATTTAGCCAAAGAGCTAATGGTTGGATATTTAAACATCTCAATCATTGAAACATCTCTGTCGATCGCTTCTCGGAGTTTACTATGAGCCTGAGCCATCAGTAATGAATGACCGCCTAGATCGAAGAAATTATCATCGACACCGACTTTCTCTAGGTGTAATACCTGTTGCCAAACTGTGGCAATAACTTGTTCAATCTCAGTCTGGGGTGCAACATAAGTTGTTTCTAATTCTATGTTAAGAGCATCTGGAACTGGTAGCGCCAGAGGGTCTACTTTGCCATTAGGTATTAGCGGCAAGGCATTCAAAAACACAAAGCTGGAGGGCATCATATAGTTGGGCAGCTTCTGCTGGAGAATATTACGTAAACTCCCGACCGCTGTGCGTTGCAAAGCTTTCCAGAAACCCTGAGTTTCCAGAAGATACGCTATGCTCTGTTGAAAAAGATCTTGTTCGATCGCACTCAGAGCCAACTCAATGCCTGCTTGGTTTCCCCGACACCAAGCCACACTTCCGGCCAACCACCGCTCTTCACCGGAACCGGGCATACGCAAGCGCAGGCGGACGGTTTGACCGGGCTGACAATTATCTGGCACATCCACTAAGCCGACGCCACCGATGGAAATGTCTTCTGTGCGAAGTTCCACCGCTGGATGACCGTCAAATTCTGCCAGACATTCACTCTTGAATGGAGTACGTTCTGGTGTGAGCTTGGAAACGATATAGGCTACGAGGCGCTGATTGCCGGACGTATCTTCCCGCTTGATAACTACAGACTCTCGTACATCCGGGTGTTGGCTCAATACCGCTTCAATCTCGCCGAGTTCGATGTCCAATAAATTATTATCGACACCAACTTTTTCTGGGTGTAATACTTGTTCCCAATCTGTAGTGATCGCATCTTCGATCTCAGTCTGGGGTGCGACATAATCCAACTGTGGGTTAAAAGTATCTGGCTCTGGAAGCGCTTTGCGGTCTATTTTGCCGTTGGGTGTCAGCGGCAAGGCATTCAAAAACACAAAGCTGGAGGGCATCATATAGTTGGGCAGCTTCTGCTTGAGAACATTACGTAAACTCCCGACCGCTGTCCGTTGCAAAGCTTTCCAGAAACCCTCAGTTTCCAGAATATACGCTATGCTCTGCTGAAAAAGATCTTGTTCGATCCCACCCAAAGCCAATTCAATCCCAGCTTGGTTTCTCCGACACCAAGCTACAGTTCCCTCCAACCATAGCTCCTCATCGAATCCGGGCATACGCAAGCGCAGGCGGACTGTTTGACCGGGTTTACAAGTATCTGGTACGCCCAGTATGCCGACGCCACCGATGGAGATGTTTTCCGTGCGAAGTTTCACCGCCCGGTTCCCGTCAAATTCTGCCAGACATTCACTTTTGAAGGGAATACGTTCTGGTCTGAGGTTGGAAACAATATAACCTACTAGGCGCTGATTGCCGGACGCATCCTCCCGCTTGATAACTACAGACTCTCGTACATCCGGGTGTTGGCTCAATACCGCTTCAATCTCGCCCAGTTCGATGCGGAAGCCCCGAATTTTCACTTGCTGGTCGATGCGACCGAGGAATTCAATATTGCCGTCGGGTAGGTAGCGGGCTAAGTCGCCAGTTTTGTAGAGGCGATCGCCTTGTTCATTGCTAAAGGGGTTGAGGATAAAGCGGTCGGCAGTTAGTTCGGGTCGATTGAGGTAGCCCCGCGCTAAACCAGCACCACCAATATACAATTCTCCCGGAATGCCGATCGGCACAAGCTGTTTTTGGGCATCTAAAATATAGACCTGTGTATTGGCAATGGGCCGACCGATGGGCGGTGGCTCTTTACTATCGGTACATTCAGCAATGGTGGCACAGACGGTGGATTCGGTCGGCCCATAAGCATTAAAAAACCGACGACCTGATGACCATTTGGCTATGAGGTCGGGGGAGCAGGCTTCTCCGGCGACTATTATTGTCCGCAACGCTGGTAATTCATTAGCGGGCAGTACCGCTAGCACTGATGGTGGTAGTGTAACTGTCGCGATCGCAAAGTCACGCAAAAGCTGAATCAGAGTTGCTCCCGGTAGCAGAGAGTCCCGGGTTCCCATTACTAGGGTCGCTCCCGCCACTAAGGCCATGACAACCTCCGAGACTGAGGCATCGAAGCTCAAAGAGGCAAACTGGAGGACGCGGGTGTTTGGTTGTACGTTGAATATCTCGATCTGTGCTTTAGCCAGGTTGCTTAGGCCTGAGTGCGCCACTAGAACACCTTTGGGCTGACCTGTAGACCCCGAAGTGTAAATCACATAGGCCAGGTTCTCCGGCGTTAAGCTGCATCCAGGGTTTTCCTCGCTTTGTCGCTTAATAATTTCCCAGTCTGTGTCTAAACAAACAATACGCCTTGGATGTTTAGGAAGAGATTTCACCAAGCGCGCCTGAGTCAGCAGCACTGGTACAGAGGCATCTTCTAGCATGAAAGCCAAACGCTCTAGGGGATACGCTGGGTCTAGCGGTACATAAACTCCACCAGCTTTGAGAATGCCCAAAATTCCCACCACCATCTCCAAGGAACGTTCTACACAGATCCCCACCATTACTTCAGCGGTAACACCCAGATTCTGGAGGTGGTACGCTAGCTGATTAGCTCGTTGGTTCAGCTCTTTATAGGTAAGTTGCTTGTCTTCAAATACTAATGCGATCGCGTCGGGCGTGAGATCTACCTGCTTTTGAAACAACTCGTGTATGCACGCATCTTTGGGATAATCGGTCTGGGTATTATTCCACGCCGCCAACTGCTGCAGCTCAAACTCAGTTAAAAGGGGCAACTCCGAGATTTTCTGCTCTGGATTGGCAACGATTCCTTCCAGCAGAGTTTGGAAATGTCCGATCGTTCGGGAAATAGTGCTAGCTTCAAACAAATCCGTGTTGTACTCAATCCGACCAATGATGCCCTCCGGTCTTTCTTCTACATCCAAAATCAGATCGAACTTTGCTGTATCGGTCTGGATATCCAGATAACTCACATTCCAACCCTCACTCAAAGATGGTATTAGAGGTTGAGGAGCAAACGCCACTTGGAACAGGGGGTTGTGGCTGAAGTTTCGGTCTGGTTTCAGTGTTTCTACCAGTTGTTCAAACGGCACATTTTCATGGGCATAAGCTGCCAAAGTTACTTCCCGCACCCTGGAGAGTATGTCTTGGAAACTAGGGTTCCCCGACATATCGGTACGCAACACCAGAGTATTGAGAAAAAACCCAATTAACTTGTCTATCTCCGGTCTGTTGCGACCTGCACTGAAAGTTCCCAGCACAATATCTTCTTGTCCAGAGTAGCGATAGAGCAAGGTCTTGAATGCCGCCAGCAGGGTCATGTAGAGCGTGACTCCTTCCTGCCGAGAAAGAGCCTTGAGTGCTTCTGTCAGGTTTTTGGATAGGCTAAAAGGTTGCCTTTTGCCCCGAAAAGTTGTAATGGCCGGTCGGGGACGATCTAATGGCAGTTGTAGTACAGGCAAATCGGTTAGCTGTTGCTTCCAGTAGTCTAAATGACTTTCCAGAATTTCTCCTGTAAACCACTGCCGCTGCCAAACAGCAAAGTCGGCATATTGTAAGGCTAATTCTGGGAATACTAGAGTTTTGTCATTACAAAAAGCTTCGTATAGTGCCGCTAGTTCGGGCAGAAATACATTATATATAGAAACACCGTCCATGACAATGTGATGAAATGTCAGGAATAACCTGTATTCTTCATCTGATAGCTGCATCAAGGTAGCCCGCAGGAGTGGGCTAGAAGTTAAGTCAAATGGTTGTTTTGTCTCTATAGTTGCTAAACGCAGAGCTTCTGCTTCCCGTTGGTTTACAGGTAATTGCTTCAAATCCACAAAAGCTAGATTGAAAGTGTCGGCGGGTGGAGCAATAACTTGAATCGGCTGCCCATCCACTGTAATAAAGCGCGTTCTCAAACTTTCGTGACGTTTGATAATTTCGTTGAGAGCTTTTGAAAGAGAATTAACGTCAATAGCACCGGGAAAACGAATCGTGCAGGGTTCGTTATAAACAGGGGTATCGGGTGCCAATTGTGCGAGGAACCACAATTGTTGCTGGTTCCATGAAAGAGGCAAGCTTTGGTTCCTAGAAACTGCTTGGATTGGGGTAGCTTGCAAGTGAACCTTTTCCGAATTGCTTTCTAAAATGCGTTGCGCTAGTGAGGCTATGCTGGGATATCCAAACAAGCTACCCACAGGCAATTCTACTTTTAATCTGTTGCGTAATCGGCTGTCGATCTGAATCGCCAGTAAGGAATGTCCGCCCAATTCTAAAAAATTGTCGTAAATACCAACTCGTTCTATCCCCAGGACTTCAGCCCAAATTCCTGCCAAGATTTCTTCGACCGGGGTGCGAGGTGCTACATACTTTTCTTCCAAATCGGGTCTGGAAGTGTCTGGTGCTGGTAGAGAACGGCGATCGATTTTGCCGTTGGGGGTCAGCGGTAGTGACTCCAACATGACAAAGCGATCGGGCATCATATAATCTGGCAGTTTTTCTTGCAGAAAATTGCGGAGAGGCGGTATCAACTTTTGAGCAACATTCCTCTGTAACGGTCGATTGGCGTAGTGGTTCCAAGGTTTGACGGGAATAGTATTTTCTTCGGTAAATACTATCTCTGGACTTTTTCTTATTTCTGTTGTGGAACGATCTCTAAAAACTACGTCGTAACTGCCAGAATGACTGGTTTCTAACCAGCTAATGTCGATTTGGTAAGGTAATTCTTTAGCTAATAACCAAAGTTCTTCTGGATCTATTCCAAGTGGGGATTGTTTTTGTACGCTGTCACGCCATTCTCCTACAGTTTCTAGCCCTGAGTTAGTGTTCAGCCATTGGATAGTTTTGATTTCTGTGTCTAGACGTGCGTTGGGTACTTGTCGCCACCCGATTATTTTTGGGGAATTTGTTTGCAGCAATTGGCGGATGGATGCGATTGTCAAATCGGGTTGCCAGTCTAACCATTTGATGTCTGTGGTGACAGAAACTGGTTCTCCTATATGCAGAATTACATCGTAGCGGAATCGAGTTAATTCATTGTGGTGAATGCCGCGCTTGGGCAAAATTTCAACATGACCTATTTTTGGTAGATGTTGTTTTAAAGCCGTAAAAAAAGCTGGATCTAGGACTAATTCTTCTTCTTGTGCCATCAGCGATCGCACAGTGGAAAGTAATTGCGTTCGCTCCATTTCTGGGGAGGCCCGATATAATTGCACGGAGGCATGATAAGCTTCCAGGAGCGGCAGACTCCGCAAATCGCCTAAGAAAATGTTGCCGCCACTGCGTACTGCATTCACTGCGCCTTCTAGGACTTTCAACAAATAGTCAATGCTGGGGAAATGCTGAATTACTGAGTTAATGACGATCGTATCGAGGCTATCTGCTTCTATACCTTCAAAGTTGTCTGCCGTCCTTTCTAAAAGTGTGACATTCTCTAATCCCGGCACCGACATCTTCATCTGTTCAATATAGCGCAGTGCTTGTGGGGACAAGTCCGCAGCCGAGTATTGAGTGCAGTGAGGAGCAATTCGAGACAGTAATAAACCTGTTCCGCAACCGATTTCTAGAACGGATTGGGGTCGCAATTGGAGAATGCGATCGACAGTATGCTCTACCCAGGATCGCATCTCGTTTTCTGCGATCGGTTCGCCTGTGTAGCTACTGTTCCAGCCGATAATATTAAACGTTTGGTTTTGATGGGTAGGGGTCTGGCTATAGGTATTGTCGTAGAGCGATCGCCACTGCGAAATGAGTTCGGTATAGCTGTCTAACTCTGGCTGAGATGATGAAAAATCTTTTGAATTTCCAACCACATAAGCCACGAGGCGTTTGTTACCAGGCACATCTTCTCGGACTATGACAACAGCATCTCCCACATCAGGATTTTGCCTGAGTGCAGCTTCAATTTCGCCCAGTTCGATACGAAAGCCGCGAATTTTTACCTGGTTGTCGATGCGACCGATAAATTCAATGTTTCCATCGGGCAGATAGCGACCGAGATCGCCAGTACAGTATAGGCGATCGCCTGTATGAGGATGAGTGATGAAGCGCTGGCTGGTCTTTTCCGGATCTCGCCAATAGCACCTAGCTAAACCGATACCCCCGATGTATAGTTGCCCTAGTTCCCCCTCCTGACATGGCTCCATCGCTTCGTTGAGCACGTAGAAATGCTGGTTGGTCATGGCCCTACCGTAAGGGATGCTTTTCCATTCCGGGTCAACCTTGGCGATCGGATATAGGATAGACCAGATCGAAGCCTCGGTTGCACCTCCTAAGCTGATGACAGCAGGGGTTGAAGGTCGGTCTACAGTTTGATTTTCTTGTAGGGGCAATCCCCCTGTTGTTGCCCCCTCATGGTTTGGGGCAGGCACGGGGGCACTGCCCCTAAAGATGACCAAATCTTTGATTCGATCTGGCAAAGTCGGCGGTATCCAATCGCCGCTGAGAAGGACTAATCGCAGAGATGATGGCAGGATTTTGTCATTAGCAGCAGCATAATCCACAAGTATCTGCATCAATGGCGGTGCTGAGTCCCAGAGGGTGACTTGTGTTTGCGTCATCAGATCGAGCCAGTCAGCCGGGTCTGGCGTTGCGGTCGCTTTGGGGATAACAACGGTTCCTCCCGCAGCCAGCAAGCCGAAAATGTCATATACAGATAGGTCGAAACTTAGGGAAGAAACAGCTAAGACGCGATCGCCACTTCCCACTTCAAAGCGGTGGTTAATATCGACGAGTGTGTTAACTGCACCGCCATGCTCGATCGCTACTCCCTTGGGTTGACCAGTAGAGCCGGATGTGTAAATCACATAAGCTAAATTATCTGCTCTCACATCTGTTTCAGGGTTTTCATCGCTGAAGCGATCGACTGTTTCTGAATTCCCATCCAAATAGATGACACGCGCTTGGTGTTCGGGTAGAGACTCGACTAAGTGTTGTTGTGTAAGCAATACAGGCGTCTGCGAATGTTCCAACATGAACGCCAGTCTGTTTTGCGGATAGTGCGGATCTAGCGGTACATAAGCTCCGCCAGCTTTGAGAATACCCAGCAGACCTACCACCATCTCTAAAGAGCGCTCCACGCAGGCAGCAACCAGTACCTCTGGCCCCACACCAAGAGTCTTCAGATAATGGGCCAACTGGTTGGCTTGGGAGTTTAACTCCTGATAAGTTAGCTGCTTCCCTTCAAAGATTACCGCAATAGCTTCAGGCGATCGCTCTACTTGCAACTCAAATAGCTGGTGAATGCAAGTATCTTGGAAATTACCTAGCATTTTATTCTTCCTTAGATAGGGAAATACTGAGTTTTTTTGAGTTTTTTGCTCCGTTGCCATCCGAGTTGCGGAGTTAATAGCAGACCATAACCAAAAGGCTTAAATTATTTAAATACATTGGTACTCAGATGGGGTTATAGGGCCTAGCACCACCCAATAAAGCTAAGCTCGGTAAACTTTGCCTGCGATCGCCTAATCACTTTATGATATATGTTAATCGCGGTATTTCTGCGATCGCGGTCACTATTTTATCTACATTTAGGTACGTAGTTGGGCTTTAGCCCCAAAGAGCGCTGAAGCGCAACTACGTACATTTGAATCAACCCTTAAGTCAGGTACGTAGTTGGGCTTTAGCCCCCCCCAAGCGCTCTGTTCCCTGCTTGAGAGGAATCTCCATCACGAACTCTGCTCCCTCTCCCGGCGCGGAAATACAAGTCAGCCTACCATGATGTTTCTCTACTACAATTTGGTAGCTAATAGCTAACCCCAAACCCGTGCCTGATCCCACAGGTTTCGTAGTAAAGAAAGGGTCAAAAACCTTCTCCCTTACTTCCTCGGTCATCCCCGCTCCATTGTCAGCAATCCGAATCTCTACTTGGTTACTATTTATAACACTGGTGCGAATACGAACTTGTGATTTTTTATTGGGGATTGATCCTAGAGGAGAACCGATTAATGATTCCTCTATAGCATCAATCGCATTAGTGAGTATATTGATAAATACTTGGTTCAGGAAGCCGGCGTAACATTCTATTTTAGGGAGCTGACCATACTCTTTAATAATTTCAATCCCCGGATGGTCTTGCTTAGCTTTTAGCTGATTTTGCAACAGTAGCAGAGTGCTCTCGAGCCCTTCATGGATATCTACTGGTTTCATTACCGCCTCATCCAATCGCGAGAAATTCCGCAGTGACAAGACAATCTGGCGGATGCGTTCTGCCCCTTGCTGCATCGAATCAAGCAGTCTAGGAAAATCGGAAGTTAAGAATTCCAGATCGATGTTTTCTGCAAATTTCTGAATTTCAGGAGTTGGATTAGGCAATTGCTCCTGATAGAGATTTAGCAACCCCAGCAAGTCATGAAAATAGTCGTTAGCAGGGGTAAGATTGCCGTATATAAAGTTAATTGGATTGTTAATTTCGTGAGCGATACCAGCAACCATTTGCCCCAAACTTGACATTTTTTCAGTTTGAATTAGCTGAGTCTGTGTTGCTTGCAATTCTTTTAGGGTGCGTTCAAGTTGAAGTGCTTGTTCTCTAAGGAGGCTATTTTTTTCTTTTAGCTGCAGAGTCCTATCTTCTACTTTTTGTTCAAGCGTTTGGTTGTAATTCTCTAATTGTTCATTAGCTGTTTTCAAGTTTTGAGTTGCGGTATCCAATTTCCCATAAAGCATCGCATTTTTAAGAGATATAGCTATTTGTGAAGAAAGTATTTTTAATACTTCCAGCCTCTGCGTTGTAAAGGCACCAGTTGTTATATTATTTTCTAAATAAAGAATACCAATGAGCTTGCCTTGATTAATAATAGGCATAGATAATATTGACTTAGGTTTTGTTTTTAGGATGTAAGGATCATTTATAAATCTTTGTGACACTGCTGCCTCATTTAAAACTACATTTTCTTTAGCTATGCCTACATAATTAATTATAGTAAGGGGCAGATTTTCACTGTTTTCGACGGGTAATTCTGAATACGATACAACCACATCTCTATCCACAACACCTGTAGCTTGTATCACCAACTTTCCATCTTTTTCTAAGAGCAGGCACCCTGTTGTAGCTCCCGCATTTTCCATCACAATTTTAAGTAACTTATCTAGCAACTTATCAAGAACTATTTCTTCAGCCAATGCCAAAGATGCTTTGTTCACAGTGGACAAATCCAAAACCGCCGAATTTCCTCCCGTGGTCGATGTTGTCGTTGTCCTATTAATCTCTAGGCCTATGGATTCTCGCATCAGCATCTCGGAAAATACCCAAGGATATCTAGATTCTAAATCTTTAACTTTAGCTTTAGCTCCCCAACGAATATATCCGTAATAAGCCTGTGTTAGATAAATTTGAGCAAATTTGTCTCTGCCGAGGGAGAAATAAAACTCGGCTGCTAGTTCCGATGCTAATGCTTCTTCCTGAATATATCCCTGTCCTTTGGCTCCCATTATAGCTCGGTCATAATATTCCATTGCTTCTAAAATTTGTCCTAAAACACGAGCTTTTTCAGCCTCCACAATCTCATACTTATGCTGGAAGTTAGACGAGGCAGAGTCTGCCCATTGTCGCATTTTTTGCTGATTCTTCTCTACAATATCTAGATATTGTTTTTGCTCAGAGCTTGAAGCGTTGGAATACTGAGCAAGGAGAGCCAGCGAATAATAGAAGTTGTGAGTAGCAGAAACTACCATACTCATCACACTTATTGCGTGTTCTTCTGCTAAACTGGCGTTGGCAACAGCTTCATGAGGTTCTTTAAACAAATAAAATAGAATCGTCTTGGCGAAATAGGTAAAAAACAACAAAATTCGATTATTAGTTTCAATAAAAATAGGTAATATTTGTGTTTCATTAAAACTCTCGCCAATCAATTGACATTTATCTTCAGCTTCGTTTTGAAGATTTAACGTCAGTTGGTGAAATATTTTAATGTAATAGATAGAATAGTCTTGTTTTAGTTTTAGTGCTAAATCAAGATATTGCCTTTGTTCCTGCTCTACAATGTCTAATCGCTCCCCTGTCAAAAACAGGTTAGTGCAATAAATAGTAGCGTTATAGCCAACATATTCTATATCTCCTGTTTCCAGTCCACTTTGAAACCCGTCCTGTAGTGATGTTAATGTGTCCTTAAGATGTACCTTCCAAGGTCTTATCACACCATGAAATAAATTGCACACTTTACATTGAAGTTCTCTAGCGTTAAATTTATCCAATATCTTTAAAGCTAGTTGACCAGAATGGTATCCAGCATCTATGTTTCCGGTCATCGAATATATAAAAATACCATAAAAAGCATACACAAAAGCGGCCTGTGATGAATGACCGTGTGCAACACAAAGTTTCGTTTGGGTAAGTACAAGCCGGGGTACAATATCTGGCTTGACTGTGTAAGCAGGAGAAATAACGCTCATCAGTATGCGTAAGGCTGCTAATTGATACGGATCGGTCATTTCTGGGATGTTTTCTAAATCTGTCAGAGAAGGCAATTCAACCGCAAAACCACTGTCACCCGCTTCATTTGACAAGGAGACACCCAGCATATCCAGCACTTGCAGCCCAGTATCAATGGCTTTTAGCATTTGATTCTGAGCCATATAAAATTGGATTTGTAGCTCGTAGACCTTCACTCTTTCGAGCAGAGTGTTAGCTTGTTGCAGAACAACTTCAGCAAGAGTTGCTGACCTTTCGTAGTTGGTATTGAGGTATTCCGCCTCCACCGCTTCTACATAGAGTCCCAACGTCAGGTCATAGTTACTCTGCCAACTGTTTTCTGCTAATAGTTCTAACCCTACTTTTAGTAGCGTGACAGCCGCTTCATAAGCTGTCGCTGCTTTGGCTTTTCGACCAGCTATTAAATTTAATTGAGCAAGTTGGTATTTTTCTTTTTGCTCGGTAATGAATTCTACTCCCACATTTAGCTGATTAACTATATCAAAAACATTTTCTTCTAAGTCGTTTTGATTTGTATTCTGTAATAGTAGTTGACCAATTTTGAGGTGGGTAGCTTTTTGCTGCTCAGAAGGAATCAGAGAATAAGCCGCTTGCTGCACACGGTCATGCAAAAATTTGTAGGATACTTTGTAAGTATTAATTTCTGATTGAGTTCCGTGACCACTCCCCATTACCCATGACTCATTACCATTGAATAGTAAAGGAAGTTTAGAGGCACTTTCTCCGATGGGTAAAATTAGACCTGCCTGAAGTCCATCCCATAAAGCAGATGCGGTTTGTGATGTAGATTTTTCACTTACTATTGCCAAAACCTCTAAATTAAATCGGTTGCCAATACAAGCTGCTAACTTTAAAACTTTTTGGGTTTCCGGAGGCAGTTTTTGAATGTTTCTGGCTATGAGTTCGACGACATTAAAATCAGCGATCGCCACACTTTGAATTTGCCCCATATCCCACTGCCATCTGCCCATTCTGAAGTCAAATGTCAGCAGTTTCTCAGTGTAAAGAGATGTGAGCAGTTGAGTAATAAAAAAGGGATTTCCTTGAGTTTTATTAAAAACTAACTCAGCTAATAACTTACACTTTTCTCTTTCAGTGTTCTTGTTTTTACCAACCCCACTTTCTCCCTCAATTTCTCCGTGGTGTTCAGCAAAACAAGCAAGAGAGGGAACTGCTGCTGAGCAGTTGTCACCCAAAGTGTCAGCAACTAATTGATTGACTGTACTAAGTGTCAACGGTTGGAGGACAATATTATTTATTATTGACCCGCATGAATAAATACTATCTAATGTCTGCCTTAACGGATGAGTTGGGCTGACTTCGTTATCTCGATAGGCTCCAATCACCAATAAATATTGGCTATCTCGGTCAGTAAGTAGCACATGAATCAATTTCAAAGAAGCTGAATCTGCCCACTGTAAATCATCTAAAAATAAAACTAGCGGATGTGCTTTTTGGGTAAAAATATGAATGAATTGTTTAAAGGCAAGATTGAAACGGTTTTGCGATTCACTTGCCCCTAATTGAGAAACTTCAGGTTGCTCACCAACGATCAACTCCAATTCGGGAATAACGTCAATTATAACTCTAGTATTTAGCCCTAAAGCATTTAAAATATTCTGTTTCCAACATTTAATTGTTTCAGAACTTTCTGTTAATAATTGCCGAATTAGTTCTTCAAAAGCTTGAATTAAAGCTGCATAGGGAATATTTCGTTTAAATTGGTCAAACTTGCCTGCGATAAAATAACCCCTTGCTCCGACAATGGGTTTGTGGATTTCATAAACTAAGCAAGATTTACCTATTCCTGAGTAACCGGAAACTAGCATTATCTCGGCTGTTCCAGCACTAACTCTGTCAAAAGCATCCATTAAAGTGGCTACTTGTGTTTCTCGTCCGTACAGTTTTTGTGGGATCAGAAATTGACCTGACTTATCACGCTCACCCGGAATGAAGTTACAATTTTGACCAGTTTGTTCTAATTGATTTAGACATTGTTCTAGATCCGCTTTGAGACCATAAGCACTTTGATATCTATCTTCAGCATTTTTGGCTAATAATTTCATTACAATGTCACAAATTGATTTGATAATCTCACCATTTTGAATTTTGGATGTGGGATTATCTCTCGTAATTTCTCCTCGGCTATTTTGCTCTTTTGCCCATATAATTTCCCAGAGCGGGACAGGCTGTTTAGCAATGTGGCAGTGAACTAATTCCATCGCATCTGTAGCCTTAAAGGGCACTTCACCGCCCAGGATTTCATAGAAAGTGATACCTAAAGAGTAGAAGTCGGTGCGGTAGTCAATTGAGCGATTCATCCGCCCTGTTTGCTCTGGCGATATATAGGCGAGTGTGCCTTCTAGTAAAGTAGGATGGCTGAGTATTTGGGTTTCTCTAGACAACCGCGTGGCAATGCTAAAGTCAGTAATTTTTACTTCTAGCGTAGCAGGAGTGATGATAATATTTGTGGGCTTAATATCTTTATGAATAATTTTGTTGTCATGCAACTTACCCAGAGTATTTGCTAACTGAATAGCAATTTCCAAAAACTCTCTGAGTTCAAGTGGGCGACCATTCAAAAAGTTTTTGAGGGATTCTCCTCTTGAATCTTCCAATATCAGCGCTAGACCATTACGATGATTTTCCAATCCATAGGGCTTGACAATACCTTCTAAATTGAGATGTCGGGAGATTTCATATTCATGTCTCAATTGCATAATCTCTTCGAGAGTAGGATATTCGGCTCTCAAAAGCTTGATGATTACAGCAGTCTGATCTGCTCTCCTCTCTGCGCGATAAACTACTGTATTTAAACCCTCATTAAGTTTTTCTCGAAGCTGGTAATTGGCTTTGATATCCATAAGTATTGTACCTATCTTAAAACTATAGTATTTGATTTTGTGCGAAAGTAAATGTTGGGGGTATTTTCGCTAAAACTTTCATTCTTTCTCTAACATTGAAGCCTGAAAAAAAGTTTTTCGTTAATTACCTTAAAAGAAGTATTAGCTCTGGTAGAATATATGACCCTTTATATCTAAATAGGATACCACACCTCGCCCCTAAGTAGATAGAGAGAGGCAAAAAAATATAAATAGTCTGTAGGGGCAGGTTTAGCCCGTAATCATGGCTAGGAGATATTTTGCCTTTTTAAAACCGCCCCTGCCCACCTTTGGTGACAGGGATTTTCAACTGTATGAGGTACAGTAACAACAATGAGTCTACCAATTGTTGAGAGCTTTGAGAGTGAGCGAGTCGAATGCGTCCATAAGTGCTGATTCTCAGGTGTCACTCCTTACGTGCAGCAACCGAACGTAGATATTCTTTAGCTTCGACTGTTCTGCTTTCAAGCGGATTTAAGTCTGGAGAATAAAAAGACAGGTAAATAACTTGCTTCTCATAGGGGTTCAATCAATCAGGTTTCGGGATAGACCAGCATATTTCTCCTTAAGGTAAGTTTGGAGGCATTGCTGACAAATGTGGATCGCAGGAGCAATCCCGGCAAGTGAAATACGTTCTAAGAACAATCGGGAGCATTTCAAGGAAACCAGCCAAGCTAGAAATTGAAGTTTTGAGCCAGGAGGCAGAAGGAAGGAGCCAAAAGAAGTGTTTTTACAAATATGAGATGCTCCCCAACAATCGATCAATTAGTTCTCGTGCCTGCTGGTAAATCATTTGATCAACGCGGAGGTTCAATGAATTGCCGATCCTGGCTGTTTTATTCTGCGTAGAGGCTGCCCCCCGTGACTGCCCCAATTTCACCAAATACCTAACAAATCGTGGATGGGTCGGATCGGCATTCTTGGCACGACCAGAGTCAAAACAATGATTTCCCTGAGAATGAAATCGCCCTGATTGCCGATCGCACTTAACACACTTAAACCCTTGTTTACTGTTGTGAATGCCACCTTTTTGACAGTCTGGCAATAAGAACAGTTAGGACAAAGAGGCTTTGTAAGCTATAGATTAGCAATAACTACTGCTAATCTAGCATCATTACTTCTAGGGTACTACCGGAAAAATCTGGTCTTTTTCTTAATATCTATAAAATCCTAGTTGTGCCATCGGGTATTTTGTACGTAACTACAATCTATCATTACTTTTTTACCACAACTAAGGTAGTTGATAACTGCTCGATCGCACAATCAACTCACCTTGACGCGGATCGCGGCTGAAGATAAAAGCTCCTTCTTGAGTTTCGCCGCTTGACAAAAAATCAATTTGTTGGTCGCCGGATTCCAAGACTTCGCCGTTGACGCGCAGTTCGGCAAAAATTTGCACTGATTCGGCTGTTTCGCCGCCCGTGTTTGTCACTGTAAACGGTACGTAAAATTGCCCTTGAGTTTCGCGAATAGGCGTGTTCCGAGTGACAGAAATAATCGGAGGTTCCTGCTTTTTAGTCACCCAGTTGTAAAGTACGAGCCCGGTGAGGGTAAAAAGGATAGAGCAGGCGATCGCAAATGTCGCCCATTCAGCAGGAGTTCTTTTTTGTTGCTGTTCTTTATTATTTTCACTCATACCGCCAACCTCCCCGCTGCGCCGCCAATTGTCGCCGGCAATCCCAATACTAACGTATAGCTCAACCAAATCGACCACGGGTCGTCAAAACTGAGTTTTTGGAAGAAAAACATCATAAATGCAGAAGCCGCCAGCGACACTAGATACGCCATGACAGTTTCGCTGAGGGGACGCTGAAAAATCCCTTGCTGCTGCTGCCGTTTTGCTTGATAAGTAAAGCCTGCTACAAATACAATACCGTAGGAAATTAGCAGCGAGGCGGCGATAATTGCTAATTGCCAAGGCGGCGAAATACCTGCGGCTAGCATGGGAATTTCGTCAGTTGGGGCGATGTTGAAAGCAATGATCATCGCGCCGATTAAAGTAGCGCCGATATCTGCTACAGTTGGATTGATGGTAGGTTCCTTTTCGCTGTCTGAGCTTTGATAGCGATCGCCACTCAAGAAACCGCTTGCTAGAGCAACTCCCAAGGCAAACGGCAGGCCTTCAAATATGATTTTCCCCAAAGTTTCTTGCAGCGGAGTCTCCGGAGTAATTTCCCTGAGCAAAAACAGGACAAAAGCGGCGCAGACAATGCCGATGGCGATCGCTTCTACGGTATCGATTGCAGCATCTAGCCAGCGGATGTCCTTAGTTTTGCGAAAACCTTCAGTGCGAGTCAGCAAGAAAACGACGATAAAAGTAGTTGCGATCGCGATCGACATTTCCGCTGGTTTAGTATACGAACCGATCCACCAAACCTCCATCGTATAAAGCAGGGGAGTACCAAACAAAAAGCCGCCTGATGCACCTCGAATTATGTCGTTTAGTTCATTTGACCACTGATTTTTACGTCTTTTTGATCTTTTCATGTTTGATTGAAAACGCGCCTCAAAAAAGGCAATCTCTAATTGGACATTTTTCAAGTTTTATCGTAGATAGCTTATGCACTCAACTTTGTGCATAAGCTATTAAAAATTTTTCTCTAGCAATTCCCACCTTAGTACAAATTGATCTCAGTTTCCCTGATTTTATTTGCTCGTGGTTAGGCATTACTAACGGAGTCTCCGTGCCATCCTAATTCTATCGCACCCTGACAATATCTTCGCGTTATCTAATAATCCGAAAACCTCACAACTGAAATGTTCTGATGACTCGTCTTTTAGAAGCATCGACAGGAAACTTTGACCTTAAATAGCAACCTCTGCTTCTACTAAAAAAGTCTCGATCGCAGGTGATTCGTTTTGCATTGTTTCTTTGCCAAATACTTCGATGTAGCAGCGAATAGCTGACTTTACATCAGCTAAGCCTTATTCATGGGTGTCACCTTCACAAACTACGACACCTTTGATATCAAGGGATAGGCTACATAACCATCGGAATGTTTTTCAATGATGATTCTAAATTGTTTCATCTTCGCCTCTTTATTTTTAAACTAACTTAATTCACCACACCCGCGCGATCGCATAAGCATCAAAAATAGCATCAACGCTCAAAACGGGTATCTGTTCTGCCATAGATTGTGCAATTATCAGCCTGTCAAATGGGTCACGGTGATGCAAAGGCAGTGAAGCCACAACCTCAATGTGGTCGAAAGTTATTTCCAGTATATCAATTCTATTAACTGCGATCTGCTGCTTGATAAACTTCATAAAAGGCATACTAAAAGTTAGCCTACCTATACTATATTTTATCGCCATTTCCCAGACGCTAGCTGTACTGAGGAGAATATCGTTCTCTCCGTTGTCAATTAGCGATCGCCCTGTTGCGGTGAGTATTGAACTGTCGGTTGTATACCAAATAAAGGCATGAGTTTCCAACAACAACCTCATTCCATGTACTCCTTAAACTCTTCTAGCGGTTCGTCAAAATCATCGGACATCCAAACCATTCCTTTGGCACTTCCTGCTTGCCGATTGGGTTTAGCTTGTTTGGGAATTACGTAAGGATTCAGGTCACTGAACTCCTTGCTGGGCAAAGACTTTAGATATGGAGCTTGATACTAAATCAATCTCTATTCTCAATAAACCACGAAAAACTGTCACTTCTCCTCGTTTATTGACAATTAACCACGAAAGACAAAAACCCTTATTTTGCCCTAAAACCCTTGCCAGACAAGCGTTGGAGCCGCAAGTTTTTAGACCTGAATCCTTACGGAATTACTACCAATTTTACAACAGGCTGGTTATCTTGAGTAATCGCCACTTCTTCCCCTCTCATCGCCGCTTCGATTAATTCCAGAAGTTTTTCTTTAGCCTCAATAAGGTCTACTATATACATAACTTGTGCCTCCTTAATATCAATCTACAACATCACCTTTCTAACTCAATTAGATAAATCCTCTTCCTCCAAATCTACAGGCTGAAACTCTAAATCACCAGGCTGCAACTGAGCGGGAGTAGCCGGAATCGCCGCAATTATTGCATCGATTACCTTCGCCACCGGAATAATCTCCATCCCCAAATCTGGCACCGGTTGATTCTTAGGAATAATCGCCCTTTTGAAACCCAATTTCGCCGCCTCCCTCAGCCGCAACTCTAATTGGGAAACCGGCCGCACCTGTCCCCCCAAACCCACTTCCCCAAGCAAAACAGTGCGCGCATCAACCACCCGATCGCGAAAACTGGCCACAACGGCGATCGCAACTGCCAAATCCGCCGCCGGTTCGTCCACCTTCAACCCGCCCACCGTCGCCAAAATCACATCTAATTTAGATAAAGGAATCCCCACCCTTTTCTCTAAAACAGCTAAAATTTGCTGCAATCTAGCATTATCCACACCAGTAGTAGTGCGGCGCGGCGAACCAAAACTCGCAGGGCTGACTAATGCCTGAATTTCCACTAAAATCGGTCGAGTTCCTTCGCAAGTAACAGTCGTCGAAGTACCGGGAGAAAATTCATCTCTATTCCCTAAAAACAACTCCGACGGATTATCTACTTCTCGCAAACCGTTGGCTACCATTTCAAAAACACCGATTTCATGAGTAGCGCCAAAACGGTTTTTCATCGATCGCAAAAGTCGATGAGAAGCAAAGCGATCGCCCTCAAAATACAGTACAGTATCTACCAAATGTTCCAAAACCCTCGGCCCGGCCAAAGCTCCATCTTTCGTAACGTGACCGACAATAAATAAAGTAATATTTTCCCTTTTCGCAACCTGCATCAAAGCAGATGTACATTCCCGCACCTGAGCCACCGAACCCGGAGCCGATGTTAAACTAGCAAAATAAATAGTTTGGATGCTGTCAATCACCGCTACATTCGGTTTCAGCGCTTCCAACTCCCGCAAAACAACTTCTAAATCCGTCTCTGGAAGCAAATAGAAATTCTCCGCTGAATTGTCCTCCGAATCCTTTTTAGCTTCCCCGTTACTGCCAGATTTATGCCCGCCGTTGCTTGACAATTCAACCGGATTAGCCACGCCCAAACGCTGCGATCGCAACTTCACCTGCTGGCCGGACTCCTCCGCACTGACATACAGTATCCGATCCTTGCGGGACAACATATTCGCCACCTGCAACAGCAGCGTCGATTTCCCGATTCCCGGTTCCCCCCCAATCAACACCAGCGAGCCCGGAACAATCCCGCCTCCCAAAACTCGATCGAGCTCCCCGTAACCAGAAGGCCAGCGAGACTGAGTTTGGTCGGAAATCTGCGATAATCTGAAAGATACCCTTGGTTGACCCTTCGACTTATCAGGGGGCGAACCGCCCACTGTCTTAGTTGTCACCCCTGTTAAACCCGCCCGCGACACAGCAGCAGTAGGTTGTTCTAACTGCTCGTCAAAAGAATCCCACTTCTGACAGCTAGGACACCTGCCAAAATATTGTGGTGAATCATACCCGCATTCCCGACAAATATATTGTATTCGAGGCTTAGGCATTGTTTACCAAAAAGATGGGTCTAAAGCCCCGCTCTTCAGGGCTACTTGTTAATCCATAGTAGCATCTCAAGCCATTCTTATATTAGGTATGCTACTATAAGAATAGGAGGAAATACCATGCTAGTTCTTGAGTTCAAAGCCTACGGCAAAGCGCTTCAGTTCGTTGCAGTAGACGAGGCGATTAGGATAACTCAGTTTATTCGGAACAAATCGCTCAGGCTGTGGATGGATGGCAACGCTAAGTCTTGGTTAGAGATGTCTCGGAACTGTGCTGTTCTGGCAAAAGAGTTTGACTTTGCAAATAGATTAAATTCTATGGCAAGGCAGGCTAGTGCAGAACGGGCATGGGCTGCAATAACTCGGTTCTACGAAAATTGCCAGAAAAAGACTCTCAAGAAAAAAGGTTTCCCTAAATTCCAAAAAAATTGTCGCTCTGTAGAATACAAAACCTCTGGCTGGAAACTGGCAGAAGACCGAAAATCAATCACCTTCACCGATAAATGTGGGATAGGTAAACTCAAGCTGAAAGGGACTCGCACTCTGCTGTTCTATAGCTTAGATCAAGTAAAACGGGTTCGACTGGTGAAGAGAGCTGATGGTGTCTATGTTCAGTTTAGTATTTCCGTAGACCGCTCTGAATCTATCCCCGCAACGGGTAATGCTATAGGGTTAGATGTGGGTTTGAAGGAATTCTATACCGATTCAAACGGTGAAACAGCAATCAATCCCCGATTCTTCCGCACAGGTGAATTGAGATTAAAGAAGGCCCAAAAGCGCTTATCAAAGCGGGTTAAGGGCTCAAACAATCGTCGCAAAGCACGGGTGGTTCTGGGTAAGAGGCATCTCAAAATAAGTAGGCAACGTAAAGACCATGCTGTCAAGTTAGCGCGGTGCGTAATCACATCAAACGATGTAGTGGTCTATGAAGATTTGAGAGTGCGAAATATGGCAAAGAATCACTGCCTTGCAAAATCGATTAACGACGCATCTTGGTATCAGTTCCGTATTTGGCTGGAATATTTCGGCAAGGTGTTTGGGAAAATCACGATTGCCGTAAATCCAGCTTATACGAGCCTTGAATGCTCTAGCTGTGGGACAGTGGTGAAAAAGACTCTATCCACCCGTACCCATGCTTGTCAGTGTGGATGCGTCCTAGATAGAGACCACAATGCAGCTAGAAATATCCTGAGTCGAGGATTAAGTACGGCGGGGCACGTCGGAACTTTTGGACGAGTCCAATAAACGTTTGGGGAGTTGAGACCGCTACTGAGGTTGGTGCAAACCTATCTCAGCAAGTCACGACGCGGAACCAAGAATCCCTGCGCCTTGAGACCGGGGAGTGTCAATATGATAAATAGTCACCCTAACATTTAGAAAAGTTTGAGTTAAAGCAATTATCAAGCTTTCAGACCGAGCCCCACACATGATTCAATTGGTGTCTTCTATGATAGGGTACAAAAAATTAACACTATCTGAAATGTAACTTAAGGAGTGCTCGGTAACTTGGAAAACCATAAAGAAAAAATTCTGGTAGTCGATGACGAAGCCAGTATCCGCCGCATTCTGGAGACTCGCCTTTCCATGATTGGCTACGATGTCGTCACCGCTGCTGACGGCGAAGAAGCTCTCGAAACATTTCGCAACACCGAACCCGACTTAGTGGTTTTGGACGTGATGATGCCGAAGCTAGACGGTTACGGCGTCTGTCAGGAGTTGCGTAAAGAGTCAGACGTGCCTATCATCATGCTAACTGCTTTGGGAGACGTAGCCGATCGCATCACCGGTTTAGAATTGGGCGCCGACGATTACGTCGTCAAACCTTTCTCTCCCAAAGAACTCGAAGCCCGCATCCGTTCGGTACTGCGGAGGGTTGACAAAAACGGAGCATCGGGGATTCCCAGCTCCGGAGTCATCCACGTCACCAATATTAGGATTGACACCAACAAGCGCCAAGTTTACAAAGGCGACGAACGAATTCGGCTCACGGGCATGGAATTTAGCTTGTTAGAACTGCTTGTCAGCCGTTCTGGAGAGCCTTTTTCGCGATCGGAAATTTTGCAGGAAGTTTGGGGATACACGCCAGAACGCCACGTAGACACCCGCGTAGTGGATGTTCACATCTCGCGGCTGAGGGCAAAGTTGGAAGACGACCCCAGCAATCCCGAACTAATTCTCACCGCCCGTGGCACCGGCTATCTCTTCCAGCGAATTGTCGAAATTGGAGAAGTAGGATAAAGTCAGTTGGCAGTTGGCAGTTGGCAGTTGGCATTAGTTAAATTACCAACTACCAATTACCAATGACTAATGACTAATGACTAATGACTAATGACTAAATCTGATCCTAATAAAGTTTTGCGGCAATTGCCCTTAGTTGCAGGAGGATTAGCAGGTACGCTGCTAATGGTAAACCGCTTGCTGACAGAGCAAATTACAGATTCTCAAGCTCGATCGGACGCTTTGGGAGTAATTATCAGCGCTCTGCTGATTTTAACAGGTTTGCTGTGGCAGCAGGTGCAAGCGCGATCGCCCGATTCGGTAAAACTTATCGGCGAAGAAGGTTTTGAATTTGCGCCGGATTTGCCGGAGGCCGTGAAAATAGAATTAGCCTGGGCGTCGCGTTTGCTGTTGACAAATACCGCCACAAGGTCGATCGTTGCTGTGTATCAGGGAAAAGTTTTATTGCGGCGTGGCATTTTAGGCATCAATTCCGAAGTCAAACCAGGGCCGATTTTGCAGCGAGTGCTCGACAAAAATAAACCAGTTTATTTAGTAAATCTCAATATTTATCCCGGGCGAATTGAATTTGACTATTTGCCAGAAAATACTCAAGGAGTCATCTGTCAGCCCATCGGCAGCCAAGGCGTTTTAATCTTAGGTGCTAACGCCCCCCGCAGCTACACCAAACAAGATGAAAACTGGGTTGAAGGCATTGCCGACAAACTAGAAAATACCATCAATCGATTTGAGATTTGAGATTTGAGATTTGAGATTTGAGATTTGAGATTGTGGATTGTCGATTGTCGATTGTCGATTGTGGATTTGAGATTCTGGACTGTGGATTTGAGACTGGAGACTTGAGATTGTGGATTTCACAATGCCAGCCCTGTCAAGGTGCGATCCTCTTCGAGGGCTGCGCTAACGACCGATTTGCCTCATTCTCGGTGTTGGCTATCGGCAATAAACAAGATTTATTACCGATATCTTTTGAAAAGAAGAAGAGCCAGCGCTCCCCCCAACGAAATTTCCAGGGTTTGAGGGTCTTCTTAACCACCAAGACGCGGGCTGCGTGTACAGGGCGCACCTTAGTCCTCAACAAGAATCTCCGGGTGCGCTAGGCGCACCTTACTAGCTCACAAATCGCAACTCAAAACTCAAAACTACTCGCGAGCCCAGTCAGTACCGCGCCACAGCGTAAAAAACAAAACACTAGAAATCAGCGCGCCCAGCAGCCACTTAACAGCATTTTTAAATAACCCCACACGCTGACTTTGCTGAACCGCAGCACTTTGCGTCTGTAACCGTTCCTTAGCCGGAGTAATTCTCGAAAGAATTTGCTCTTTCAATTGCTGTGGGTTTTGCGTATCCGCTTGTACCCCCAAACGAGTAAGTTCCCCCGCCAAATTCCTTAAATCTTCAGGACTACCCTTATTGAGCCGTTCTTCCACCTGCTGCAACTGAGCTAATTGTTGGTTTGCTTGAGTAGTAATTTGCTGGTTGTTTTGGTTATTGACGTAGATAGTGCCAAAAATTCCCAAAGGCAGCATCAACAGAAAAACCAGACCTAGCAGCAGACAAACCCAAGACAAAACCTTCAAAAAAACGTCTTCCAAACCTCTGCGGTCGTACCCTTCACCAAAAAATATCAGCGCCATTGCCAGTAAAGGAACGGGTACCCGTTCCACTATAGCCCCAATTGTTTGCAATTCCCAGAGGCGATTGCCAAAATTTGCTGGTATAAGAACTGCAATTGTATCTAATACAGACAAAATTAATAGACCGTAGCCAATCCAACGCAGTCTGTAGATAGAAAAACCTTGTTCGCCTTGTAAGTCATTCATAAAATAATCAGAGTTGTTGTTAAGAAAAATCTGTCTTGACGCCGCCCAAGAACGGATACAAGCCCCCGACAACAGTCGTGGAGAGTCAAAAATTTTAGACTCTTGTTCCAGCTTCCAGATTCACCTGTGGAGTAAATATAAAAGCTAAAAGCTAAAAGCTAAAATCGACTGAATCGAGTCAAGGCTCGGGGAATCGCGGCTGCCACCACTCATACCAAGAAACCCAAGCATTCTCTAGAATTTTTTTGGCATCTTCTGGAGTTGTTTTATCCAAAGGCACAGACATCTGAGTCCACAAACAGCGCCGGTCTTGAATATTTCCCCTACCCAACAACCAAAACAGAATACGGTTGGGCTGCCAATCGCGAGTATTTCGATTATATCTAAACTGTTGGGAAGTTACTGTAGGACTGCCATGAGGATTGATACACGAACTCAAATACAGTCGATTTTGCTGTTGCACAATTCCGTGAAACCCCGCGCCTTGAGTGTTTACTAATGCTAGTTTACCAGGATACGACTTGAGAATAGTATGTCCCCTCATCATACCTTCCACATCCCCAATGGTGTTTACGGCATAGCGCATCTCTATGTCTAGAGCCATGCTATTTTTTTGATATTCATATTTCCTGGCAGCTTTGAATTCTGAATTTTCCTTAATTTTCAGAAGCGCGCTCTTGTTGAGTTTCCACTCGGCTAGAGGCACCGACTCGGGAAACTCAAAAGGGGTTGCCACATTCTTGCCGTCCGATGGATAGAAAACCAATTTTCCGGCAACCAACAAAACGCCTCCAAAAGTAACAGCCAACAGGGAAATCCTAAGTGGTTTCCAAGAGATAATAGCCATTAGCAATTCTGTCCTTCCTGATTTGGGGGTTGGTCTTTCAAAATTGCAAACCAGCAGAATAAACCGAAAATAAATACAGCAATCATAGAAAATATTACCGAACCATTTCCTTCGTGCCAGTATTTAAATGCTTCTGGTTGAGATAGCGATACCAGCACGGCCAGGAGACCAACTCGCGCGGCATTCACTACAAATGCAGTAATTATTGCCACGAATGGCAATACCATTTTCTGACCCGTAGTGGTAGGAAACATCAGTAAGAAAACCAGAGCTAGTCCTAACAATTGTAGCATCGCATTCACCCCGGAACAGCCGTGATTCACTTCCACGCTGCCCTTTTCCAGGATTAGAAAAACCCCTTTTTGCACCACTTCAAATCCTAGATAGTGGAGGAGGAAAGCTGAAAATTTAGCTGTTAGTTTGGGGACATCAACGAATACTCCGATTAATCCGGGAGGAATAGCTGTATAGCCAAGAATTAGAAGTTCCTGCCAATATTGTTTCAGTCCTTTTGTGCCGGAAGCCAGCAATGCGAGACTAATTGCAGACAAAAAAGGCGTTGCTCGGATAAAAAAGTCGTATCCCGATATCGAGGAACTTTTGAGCAATATTAAAGCAATTAACGATGTCCCAAAGAAGCTGGCGAAAACTCCGCTTTCAAAAGTTAAGGATTCGTGCCTTTCCCAAATGAGAAATGCTACGACTCCCCAAAACAGTAACATTGTACCGAACAGGTCTGTGTCGTTTGTTCTGGAAGTTAGAGTTAGGTGTATGGCAATCAAACCGGAGGCGATGCCTAACAGCCAGTATTTAGGTTCTTGGACGTGCTTGAGCCAGTTTATTTCGGTCATTGGTGCTTTTTGTTTTTCCTAAAAGCTTCTAAAATGCTTAATCTTGTAACTATATTAAAATTATCAGCTACAAACACTTAAATTTATGCGTTTCAGATGATTTTTAACTAAATCTTCACAATGATTGACAAGGGCGAATGTGTGTGATACTTACCTCCACCTAATTAAATCTGAAGTTAGGCGCAAAGATTAAAGAAAACAGGTTTTTTAACTGTGATCGATCGCACTCAACTAAATATTTTCCTTTCTCTAACCCGGTTTCTGCGCCGGGAGTTTAAATGTAAAGCTTGAAGGCAAGACATAAACCTTTCTGGACGCACTCTTGAGCGGGAAAACCAGTTTTTTACTGGTTCTGGTTTTTGGTAGCCCGTGCGTCCAGGAGTAGATTAGTTAGAGTAGACTTTCCGGTAGTAAGTTTGATATTCCTCAGAAAGCAGGGGTTCCCACCAATCCCGATGGGCTAAGTACCATTCTACAGTCTGCCGCAAACCTTCTTCAACTGTTACTGAGGGAGTCCAACCTAACTCTGTTTTAATTTTGGTGGCATCAATAGCATAACGCCGATCGTGTCCGGCTCTGTCTTTGACAAATGTGATCAATTGTTCGCAAGGACGGGCGGGTAAATCCTCAGCTAATTCGTCCATTAGCTGACACAGCATTTTTACTAAATCGAGATTTTTGACCTCGTTGTTGCCGCCAACATTGTAGGTTTCCCCAGGCTGACCACGGTGAATAACAGCATCTAAAGCGCGGCAGTGGTCGAGAACGTAAAGCCAATCTCGCACGTTTTGACCGTCGCCGTATACTGGCAGCGGTTTGCCCAATAGCATATTGATGCACATTAATGGAATGAGCTTTTCTGGGAAGTGATAGGGGCCGTAATTGTTGGAACAGTTGGTGATAATTGTCGGGACGCCGTAGGTGTGGAAATAGGCGCGGGCGAGGTGGTCGCTGCCAGCTTTGGAGGCTGAGTAGGGACTGTTGGGCGAGTAGGCAGTTGTTTCTGTGAAGGCTGGGTCATCGGGGCCGAGACTGCCGTAAACTTCGTCGGTAGAAACGTGGAGGAAGCGCATTTGTGCTTTGAGAGATGCCTCATCAATTGCTTCTAAATGCTTGCGGAAGGCTTCTAACAGTGTGAAGGTTCCGACAACGTTTGTTTGAACAAAGGCGGCAGGCCCGATAATTGACCTGTCAACGTGGGATTCTGCGGCAAAGTGCGCGACTGTGGTGATGTTTTCTTCTTTGAGCAAGGTATCGACTAAGGTACGATCGCAAATATCCCCCTGCACAAACCGAAAATTTTCGCCTCCTTCCAAAGTTGCCAGGGTTTGTCGGTTTCCGGCGTAGGTTAAAGCGTCCAGTACCACTACTCGATCGCCCGGATAGCTGCTGCACCAGTGATGCACAAAATTCGAGCCGATAAATCCAGCCCCGCCCGTCACCAACAATCGGCGAGGGAATCGCTCAATGCCTTGATTCGCGTTGTCTGTCATAAAAATAAGAGTTATTCCAATAACTAAGCCTTTACAAAAGTAGCCTTAAAAGTAGTTTGTCACCAACTGTTTGCCAGTCTGTAACTAAATTTTCTACTGTCTCACCTCCGATTTTCTAATTTGGGCGCGATCAAAGTATTGGTTCACAAAACTTGAAATTCTACCGATCGGTTAGTTAAAACGCTTACACAGTAAGCATTTCATATATTTAAGCGGGCAATTTTAAATTTGAATGGCGTGACGCTATAGCTGACTTTTGCGATCGATCCGCGATATGGGCGGCGCACAGAGTTGATACATTTGTAAAGAGCTGTTACCATTAATTTTTTAATTATCCTTTACAATCTCCAGAGCACCATGAAGAAGTTTCAAGTGTTAGCTGGCATTGCTTCCGTCGTCGCGATCGCAAGCAGCATCGCCATAGGTGACGCCGCATCTGCTTTCCCCTGTTCCTACAGCAAATCTGGCGCGGCTAAATCTGGTTCTGCGACAACGATCCTAGGTTCCGGCGGCTCGGAGCGCATGAATCCCTGGAAATCCTACAAAACAGCAGCTCTCGGTTTCCTAGGTTTGGCTGGAGTTTTGGGTGGCGGAGCGGCCTACATGAGCTACCGTGCCGGCAAGCGCGCTTCTGCTGCTTGCGCTGCGATGACCGATAATTTTGAAGTTTTTGAAGAGTCGCTCGATCCGATCGCAGATGCAGATGTTTCTGGACAGATGGAAGTTCCGGCGTTGCTCGATTTGGCTGGGGCGGGTGCTGTAGCTGAGTCAGCAGATGGGGTTGCAGCCGTTCGCGAACACCCAGAAGCTCCGGGCGGCGAGCTGGATTTGCCGGTTTCGCCAGTTGCTGAGTTGAGTTCTGAAATTGCGATCGAACAAGTCCAAAGCGCGATCGTCAAATAGTTATCTCAAACCAACGTATTCGCTTAGCGCACCTCCAATCTTGCAAGATTGGAGGTTTTTTGAGTTGAAATTATCTACCCCTACAATTTCTTGTCATGGCGATCGCGAAGCACTGCCAACAATAGACAGATGAATCGATAGCACACAATATCATATTCCGGCTAAGCAAACGAGCGCTGAATTAATATCAATTAAAAAAACTCTTGCTACCATCATCAATCTCATAGCAATTATTAAAAATCGCTGCTCCCAGTCAGGACAAGGCTGTGCGGTTTTCCTACTGTAATTTAACTGTATTTGATCCGATGGAAAACTGCTATAAAATTAGATGAGTCAAAGCGAGACAGTACGCTGCCTAGGCGATCGCTAAAAATACTCTTCAGATCAATCTGAGGGTAGACGGCAAGAGTTCAAATCCCCTGCTATGGTGGGAAATATAGCCCTACAGATTACAACTATAGGTTATTATGAATGCTTGGCGCGATCGATTCAATCAATTTACAGGTAAAACTCGACTGGCAGTTTGCCGGGTGTTCGTTTACCTAACAGGCGAAGAAGTTGCACCGCTGTTAGGAGTTCTCAACCGCACCGCCAGACAAGCAATTGATGGCGATGGCGACATAGCAGTTTTAGGAGAAGGTCTTGTAGAAATTTGCAATCACCTGTTGCAGTACGACAACTACTGGCAAGCAGCCGCCAATGAAGGCGATATTTTTTGGAATGAAGGCGAAGCCGGCGATTATGTGGATGAACTTTTCACGGATTCAGCCGAGCGCTATCTCAGCGAGCCTCAATACAGTACATCGGTTTACGATAAAAATTCCCCCTTGTCTTTGCCGGTAACTAGAAATGTGGTGGTGATGCTGACAGTTGCGTATGAAGGCGAAGTTCCTGCCCTAGAAACTGACCTTGCTGACATCAGCGCGCTGAAAGTCGGTTTAAAAGCCCTGATTAATTTACATTACCAAGAAAGGCTCCGAGCTGTGCAAGTTCACTTTTCTCCCGCACAGTTGGGAGACGAACTTACCAACGACCAAGTGTTGGTCAATTTCCCCGAACTTATTCCCCTTTAAGGAAGGAGTAATTAGTTATTAGTTATTAGTTATTAGTTATTTGCGGTGCCCAGAGCGGAGTCGAAGGGTTATTTGCTACCAATGCGCGATGCCCGATGCCCGATGCCCAATGCCCAATTCCCAATTACTATTTATGATGCTGCGAAAACTGACAATTTATTTAATGGCTTTAACTTTTTTGTGGACGGCAACAGGCTGCGGTTCTCCTCGCACACAAACTTCTACAAATCCTGCCGGAAATCCGAATATTAACACAGTGCGTCCTGCACCAAATAATAACTTAAGTCAAGGTCAATATCCTGTACAGCAAGCTACCTACGACGATGCGGATGGCGAATACAGTTTGATGTTGCTGAATACTCCCCCCGGCAGTCCCCCAGTTTACCGCACTACGGATTTGCAAATGGCTCGGTTAACGGATGAAGAAATATCAGCAGGCAAGAAAAGTTATCTAAATGTGAATAACAATCAAGCGGTTTTGCATTTGACAGAAGATTTTAAAATTGAGTACGTTCACAACGTTACTGAAACTGTCAATAACCCTCAAACAGGTCAGCCACAAACCGTAGTAGTGCGGCAGCAATCTGGCTTCTGGGCGCCGTTTGCTGGGGCTATAGCCGGTCAGGCGATCGGCAGTTTGTTATTTAGACCGCAATATTATATGCCACCAGTCTATCAGCCGGGAATTATGACAGGATATGGCGGGTATGGCAATACTTACGGCCAAGCAGTTCAGCAGTATCAAACTCGCTACCGAACTCCGCCTCCAGTTGTGAGAAACCGTCAAGTTTTAAGGACGACCGGCCGCTTGCGATCGCCTACATATAACCAGCCAGTAAGACCCTCAGCACGGCCAAATGGCAATCGATCGACCGGTTCGGGTTACGGTGGCAGCACTTTGAGGCGATCGCCGCAGCAACGTCAAAATCAATACAAGCGGCAGCCGAGTTTTGGTAGTGGCAGGAATTCTCGTCCACCGAGTCGGACTCGCTCTTTCGGGAGTAGAAGGCGCTGATTTGAAGATAGCAAAAATCAGCAACTGACATCGGTAAAAGTTGATTTTATATATTCTCCCGATGTCACGCAGCCGCAGGTAGGGAGAATGAAAACTTTGGAATAATTGATTTAGTTTTCTCTGTTTCCCCCAGACCCAAAAAATATGTGATTTAATTTCTACATTGGTATGTAGGTGACAATATGTCTTCTTCACAACCCCCGTCAGGGGAAAGAAATCCTCTAGGATTGGATGAATTGATTGCGATCTTGGTTGCCTTCGGCACGATGGGAGCAATTTTATTTTGGGTAACAGGTAAAAATCCCGATCGATTGAATGCCAGAAATTGGCAATTTCCAGCCGTTTTTTCTCAACCTGCTGTCACACCCGCGAGCCCGGGAATATTAGCACCCGAATCGCCAAGTTCCGATTTGCGATCGCCCGCTAAAACGCTCCTTCCCTCAGAACCGGATGTCGCACCTGTGGGACCTTTAGGGCCGGTTTTACCGCAAACTCCTCCGGTGGGTGTAATCGTTGTTCCTCCCAAGCCAATTGCGCGATCGACTCCCGATCCAGCAATTACCAAACCGAAAGGCGATAAACCCAAAGTTGGGCCGGTTAGATTCTCCGATGTTCCAGACAAATATTGGGCGCGTCCGTTCATTGTCGCTTTAGTCGATCGGAAAATTTTTGCTGAGTCCACCGACAACAAATTTCGCCCCGACGAACCGATGACGCGAGCCGAACTAGCGCGCTTAATTCAGCGAATGTCCGACGACAAAGAACCGATCCGAAAACCGATTGATTTTAAAGACGTAAAAGACAAGAGTCCTGTAGCTCCTGCGATCGACCACACCGTCACAACTGGATATCTTAAAGGATACCCAAACAATGAGTTCCGTCCCGAAAAACAAATTCCGCGTGTCGAAGTAATCGCAGCTTTAGCGAGCGGTTTGAGCCTGAAACCATCAACAAGAGCAACCAAAACTTTACAAGTTTATACAGACAGGGCAAAGGTACCGAAATGGGCAGCTAACAAAGTAGCATCAGCCACCGAAGCTGGCATTGTTGTTAACCACCCGAAGCGCACACTTTTGCAGCCTAATAGAACAGCAACTCGTGCTGAAGTCGCAGCCATGATTTACCAAGCTATGGCCAAAAATGGCAAAGTACCTGCTAAGTCTTCACAGTATGTTGTGAAGCCTTTAAAGTTGCCCAAATAATATTTTAGGGGCGTTGCTCCTAGCCCGCCCCACAATAACATTTAATCGTTATTGTTTGTAGTAAGGACTGAAGCCTTCACTACGAAGCAGCTAAATTAATCTTGAAACACCATAATACTGCCCGAATAGCAAGCTACCCAAACCTGATTAGTTTCCGGATCGTAAGTAATCCCGATCGGACTTGAATTAACCTTCACTGTTTGCAGCACTTTCATATCGCTCGTCCTAACCTTGCTAACCGTATTCGAGAAATAGTTGACCACATAAAGCAGTTGTCCCTGATCGGAAATTGTCATGCTGCGAGGTGCTTTTCCTGTAGAAACTTTGTCTACCACTTTACCCGTTTTTATGTCAATTTTTGCCACATTTCCTTCACCATTTAAAGTGGCATAAAGATAATTTCCATTGGGGTCGATCGTCAAATGACGCGGCGCATTGCCAATATTCTTCAGCCATTCTACCGAAAAGTCGATGAGATTCACTTTCGCAATATCGGAAGAACCCATGATGGCAACATAGGCATTTTTTGAGTCGGGAGTAACAACAATGCCCCGAGGATATGCACCCAGTTTAACTCGCTCGATTTCGAGATTTTTATTGATATCAACTACGCTCAAATCCCAACTGCACCAATTGCTAGCGAGCGCGAAGCGATTGTCAGGCGAAACAGCATTGAATTTCGGAACTGCACCTACAGGAATTACCTTTTCTATTGTCAAAGTTTGGGTATTTATGCGGTACAGAAAACTTTGGTCGTGTTTTGCCGCTGGAGAACACCTGTCGGTTCCCGGATTTCTAAACCCGGAACCGTACATTTTGTAGTTGGAGACGTAGGCATATTTGCCATCGGTTGAAAAAGCAGCTTCTACGGGAGAGCCTTTATAATTGCCTTTGAATTTAGAAAAGCCGAACTTCGACAAGTTTACTGTATCGGGAATAGTCTTGACTAATTTAAAGTTCCTGTCGTAAACTGTGATTGTGTGGCGGTACATCATGTTTTGAGCAAAAAACAAACCCGCTCCCGAATAAACTATTGATTTGGGCGATATGTTACCGTAAATTGTTTTTTTCAAAGTCATTTTTCCTTGAGTATTATCGGGAGGATTTACGAGGCTTGTGGGTGGTAACTCACTTTCTTTATCCTCGGAATTTTCAGTTTTAAATGGTGGCAAAGAGGGTTCTTGAAATAGAGGTTCTTGGGGGTGAGTTTTAGTTGGATCTTCGAGTTCGTTTGTGTTTTCTGTGGCGGTAGGAGATGGCGAAGATCGATCGACCTTTGGCGAGATTTTTTCCGCAGCTTCCATGCTGGCGTCTTCCGGCTTACCTTTCAGTGCTGACAAGGTTTTAGGGCCAACAATTCCGTCAACTTTCAGGTTGTTCTCTGCTTGAAACTTTTTCACAGCAGCCTGGGTGAGAGAACCGTAAAATCCTGTAGCCTTACCGCGAAAATAGCCTGCGTTTTGTAGAGTTTTCTGGAGTTCGGCTACTTCCGGGCCTGAATCACCTTTTTTGATGGCGAGTGCGGGATTGACTAAATTGAAAATTGTGAGAGCGATCGTAAAGAAAAGTAAAGCAGAAGAGGCTAAATTCAGGTGCCTTTTTGAGTGGGTCGATCGAGTTTGACCCGCAGCCGTTTCCCAAGTTTCAGCTAAATGTAGGTAGGCCAGTCCGTCCATAGTTTTTACCGGGTATTTTTGGTGCTATGATACACCAGTTAACTTTGATGAAAGAGAGAATCTTATTATAATCAAACTTAGAGTAAAATCTCCAAGCAGTTTTTAATGGTGTAAGCAAGTAGGAGCGATCGACAATGTGGAGTGGGGAACAAACAACCGCAGAATCAACGACAAAAGAATCCCGCCAGACGTTGCTGTGGGACGATAACGGGGGGCTTTGCCAGCGGGCTTGGGTAGAAATCGATTTAGCAGCTTTAACTCACAATGTAAAACAGCTTAAAAAGCTCTTATCTCCCCACACAGAACTGATGGCAGTTGTGAAAGCGGATGCTTACGGTCACGGTGCTGTTGCAGTCAGTCAAACAGCATTGCAAGCAGGTGCTAGTTGGCTGGGAGTGGCGACAATTCCCGAAGGAATAGAATTGCGAGAAGCTGGGATAGAAGCGCCGATTTTGCTGTTGGGGGCAACCCATACAGCCCAACAGGTAAAGGCGATCGCCCATTGGCACTTGCAGCCCACTATTTGTACTGCCAAACAAGCCCTAATTTTTTCGGAAGTTCTCGCCGATCTCAACCAATCTTTGCCAGTTCACGCTAAGTTAGATACGGGAATGTCTCGCTTGGGTACGCCCTGGCAAAAAGCAACAGAATTTGTGCAATTAGTCCAGCGGTTGCCAAATTTAAAATTAGCCAGCATTTACTCTCACTTGGCGACAGCAGATAGTCCCGACCCCGCAGTTATGAGAGAGCAGCACCAGCGGTTTCAACAGGCGATCGAGCAAATTAAAATAGCAGGAATTAACCCCCCCCGCCTCCACTTGGCCAACTCTGCAGCAGCCCTCGCTGACCCGGCTTTGCACTACGATTTAGTGCGAGTCGGTTTAGCTACCTACGGTCTTTATCCAGCACCTCACTTGCAGTCGAGATCCAATTTGAAGCCCGCAATGCAGGTAAAAGCTAGGGTAACGCAGGTGAAAACAATTGAAGCAGGAACAGGCGTCAGTTACGGCTATCAATTTATAGCTGGGCGCCAGACACAGATTGCCGTAATTGGTATCGGCTATGCAGATGGCATTCCGCGCAATCTTTCTAATAAAATGCAGGTTTTAGTCCGGGGTCAATTCGTGCGGCAAGTGGGCGCGCTAACGATGGATCAATTAATGCTGGATGTAACCGATATTCCCGATTTAGAAGTCGGCGAAGTGGTGACGCTGTTGGGCAAAGATGGGGAATATCAAATTACTGCTGACGATTGGGCCGCGACTTTAGGAACTATTTCGTGGGAAATTCTCTGCGGTTTTAAACACCGATTGCCCCGCGTAGCAGTACACTATTAGCAGTCGTCCGGCAGGGGTTTAAACCCCTGCCTCATAGCAAAAGTCGGTTTAAACCGACTCAAGAGTTTGAAGGATAAAATTATCGATTTTAGTCCTCTTTTAGAGGACTTCCGCTATGAGACAGGGGTTTTCAACCCCTGTCGGACTCTCAGACTTATACAGAAGACTGAGACTGCGTTTACCAATGCCCAATTCCCAATTCCCAATTCCCAATTCCCAATTCCCAATTCCCAATTGATATGACAGTTATTCAGACGTTTTTACCCATAGCTCAAACCTTCTATTCTCAGCTAAATGCAGAAAGAACACAAGCCTTGGAAGTAGCCCAAGAATTCTCGAAAAAATTCGTAGAATTGGGGTTTAAAATTGTACCTCAACTGCTGTGGGCGATCGGCATTTTGTTAATTACGCGATTTGCGATCGGCTTTGCGGGCCGCGTGACTCGCCGAGCACTGAGTCGCACCGAAGCCACGCTGCGGAAATTCTTAGTTCAAGCTGCTGAAATTACGATTTTGGTAGTGGGAGTAGTCGCCGCTTTGAGTCAGTTGGGAATTCAAACTACCAGTGTGGTTGCGGTGGTGGGTGCCGCGGGTTTGGCCATTGGTTTGGCGTGGCAAAATACTTTGTCGCACTTTGCTGCTGGGGTAATGTTGATTAGTTTGCGCCCCTTTGAAGTCGGAGATGGGATCGAAGCTGGGGATGTTAAGGGAGTGGTGGACAGTATCGGGATTTTTTCAACAACCGTGGTGACAGACGATCGCATAAAAATTATTGTCCCGAACAATCAGTTGTTTAACGGTACACTGAAAAATACAACGGCAATGGGAACGAGGCGAGTAGACTTGAAGATTGATATTGGCGATCGGCCAATTCGTCCAACTGTAGCTGAGTTATTAGAAATTGCCCACTCTCACCCGCTGGTGTTGGAGAATCCGCCCCCGACTTGTTTGGTAGCCGAGATTACTCCCGATACAACTATTTTATCTCTCCGACCTTGGTGCGCGTCCGTGGCCTACGAACAAGTGCGATCGCAAGTTCAACAATACGTCAAAGAGGCAATGGATGCCGACAACAATCAAGAACAATAGATATAAATCTAAAATCTAAAACCCAAAATTGATCGGAGGTATTTCCCATGAGCAAGTGGTATCCCCAGCAAATTTTGCAAGAACCCGGTGTCAGAATCACCGCCACCGAAAAACAAACAATTCTCAACAAATTTCCCCCTCCCGACGAAAACGGTCAAATCTATGCCGACGGTGTTTTTGAAGGCGGCGGCGTGCGCGGAGTTGCGTTTTTAGGAGCACTCCGGTGTTGTAGCGATTTGGGCATCAACTGGCGAAAACTGGCCGGCACTTCGGCAGGTGCAATTACGGCTGCAGTATTGGCAACCGACTTGTCAATTGATGATTTAGAGGAAATTTTAGGACAGCTCGATTACAGCATATTTTTAACTCAAAAAAACAGTCCTCTAATTTTAAACGGCGACCCCGCCGACGACTTGCAATCTCCTGCTTGGACGCTGCTTTTCCTAACAGTTAGCCGTCAGATGGGAGAATATTCGGCGCAGCCGTTCCGGCAGTGGCTGGAAACAATGCTCGGTCGAGGTAACTTGCACACTTTTGCCGATGTCAAACAAATCGTAAAAGACCGGGAATTAAAAGTAGTAATATCCAACCTCTCTCGCGGTGAAATGTTGGTGCTGCCCGATGACTTGCGACGGCAGGAATCGGCAGATTCCGATGCTTTATACCAGCAGTTGCGACTCGCAAATCCCGAAGATTTTAGCGTAGCTGAAGCTGTGCGGTTGTCGATGAGTATTCCCCTATTTTTTGAACCGGGAAAACTCGGCGATGACTTAATTGTAGATGGCGGAATTTTGAGCAATTTCCCCCTGTGGATTTATGACAAACAATCCGTCGGTTCCACTCCCGCTATGCCGCGCTGGTTTACCTTTGGGTTTCGATTAGTCGATACCGGAATTGAGACTAAAGCTAAGATTGATACTCCCCTGTCGATGCTGGCGGCGATGTTCAGAACGATGATGAAAGCAAGAGACCGCTATCACCAGCGGGAAATGGATAAGGGCAGGGTGATTAATATTGATGTGACTGAAGCTCGGGTGACGACGACGGACTTTAATCTCGATGGCGATCGCAAGGCTAACCTGTACCGCTTGGGGTATTTGTATACTAAGAGGTTCTTTTTGAGTTCCAATTTTAGTTGGGAGAAGCACTTGAAAGCTAGGGGCTTTGGGGAGTAGGTTTCGAGTCTGGAGTTGGGCCAGAGGCGGATATTGGGTAAAATCTGCCTTTTGCCTGGGGCGGAAAGTATACAGAGTAAGGGATTGAGGAATTTTTAACTTAGGGGTTGGCAAAAATAAGATGTGTGTGCTATAGTTAGTTACTGTCATCTTGGAGAGGTGGCTGAGTGGTCGAAAGCGGCAGATTGCTAATCTGTTAAGGGTGTTAACATCCTTCGAGGGTTCAAATCCCTCCCTCTCCGTTCTAAGTTGTTCTAAGTAAGCCCAGCTAAAAAAATAGAATACCTAGAGCCCCGACTTCTTAGAGAAGTCGGGGCTCTAAAAGCGCTCGCGTTTTACCTTAGTTTTGTTACTAAAACCATTACAAACCAGAAATTTTCAAGAATTCATTTTGGAAGCAACGATGAGTATCTGAATCGGAACAAACAAAAAGAATAGACCCGATCGCACTAGATGTTAAAAGAAAGCGACGGGTTTGTGCAAAAGCAATTTCCGCCGCACGATCGGCTGGAAAACCCATTTCTCCCGTTCCAATAGCTGGAAAAGCAATACTCCGCAGTGAATGCTGTACAGCTAATTCCCAACAACCCCAGTAACATTCTGCTAATAGGTCTTCCTCTCCCTGAGAGCCACCGCGCCAAGGGGGACAAACCGTATGAATAACCCACGGTGTCGGCAAATTATAGCCAGGAGTAATTTTCGCCTCCCCTTCCTCACAACCACCTATACGGCGACATTCTTCTAGAAGTTCTGGTCCAGCAGCTTGGTGAATTGCGCTGGATATGGCACCAGAGTTGGATAGGTCGCGATCGCACGAATTAACGATCGCATCGACTCCTAAATCTTCAGTAATATTCCCCAAGATCGGGCCTTTGCGATAAGCGTATAAAAGGCTGACATGACCGCTACTGCGAGAAAAAGCCCGGGTGTAGCTTTGATGAGTTGACGTTTTGCGATATTTGTTATAATCTCGCTGTTTGAGTTGTACTTCTAAGTCGGTGATTGCCTCCGTTTCTGGGGCACTCATGGGAAGATCGGGATTATTGAGCAACTGCTGTTTTGTCTCCTGCAATAGTTGGCTGGCGCGATCGTAATCCCCTCCATCTACCAGTCTGACGGCTTCTTGTTTGGCGCGTCCTGTCATCATTAAAATCGCTTGCTGTCGTACCTCAGAGTTGAAGGGAAATTCCTCTAATTGTGCAGCACTGACGACGGGTAAGCGCAAGGAAACGCGGATTTTTTGCTCCTGTGGTTGTTCGGGGTCGTTCCAACTGACGCGAAAATAACATAAATCTACTTCCTCTGTCATCGCTGGCACTTTCAGCCGCACGACTACATCAACTGGATTACCAATTACTAAATTAGGTAAGCGAAACCGACCATTTGGGGTGACATCGAGCTGATTGAGTACCTCAACCAATTCTACTCCAGCTTGTGGCTCAATTCCCAAGGTGACATTTGTGCCAACTGTCGCCATTAAGCCCAGTAATTCTTGTTGAAAGATACTTGGCAATTGTTCGGGAGATTGAATGTAATAATAATTGCCATCCCCACTCCGCGCCATTGCTTCTAGCAAGTCTTCGTTGTAATCCTGACCAATTCCCATTGTGGTAGTGCTGACACCTCGTTTGGTTAAACCGTTTACATCGGAGGCAATTACATCGGGATTTGTTTCGCCCATATTGGCTAGTCCATCTGATAAGAGAATGACTCGATTTAAGTGTTCTGGATTGAGGTGTTGGCTAACTTGAATTCCTCCTTGCACCCATCCGGCGTGCAGTGCCGTACTGCCTCTGGCCTGAATTTTTTGAATTTGCTGCAAAAGGTGGGATTTATGAGTAGCAAGGGTGCTAGGAACTAGGGTTTCTATCTGGTTATCGTAAATTGTGATACTAACGCGATCGCTTGGTAACAACTGTTCGATCGCGTAACTAGCTGCTTGCCGTGCGTATTCAATTTTTTGTCCGACCATAGAACCAGAGCGATCGATTACTAAACCTAAATTAAGCTGCGGTCGCTCAATTGTTTTTTCCGGTGCTGGGGGCGTAATTCTGACTAAAACATCTAGAGTCGTTGAGCGTTCGGAACAAACGGCAGCACGTAGGGGGATAAGCTGTATGTCCATATTTGACCTCTTTTAGAGCTCGACTATTTAAATGATACAGTAGAGTCGAGGTGAATAGAGTACGCTTCAATCCCAAGCACTTACGAAAGTGTTTTACAAACTGCTGCCACTGTACTCCATAAACCTGCACCCTGCTGTATCTTTAAGCTCCTAATTGGCGGCTGCTATAAGAGCAGGCCCCACAAAAATTTTAAGTTTTGTCAATTTACAAGTTAAAGTTTAATTAAGCACTTTCATCGCTTCGACAAATTGCCGCGATATAAATGGTAAAATCTCTTCATTCTTGCTATTCTCTTTGCCCTCGGTAAATACAACCAACAAATACGGCCGCAAGCCCGATATTTCAATATAAGCAGCATCGTGACGCACTTGACTTGTCAGTCCCGCTTTTGACCATAATTTTGCTGATTCTGGCAATCCGCCGCCTAAAAAACCTGTAACTTGATTTTCGGGATCTGCCTCTAATTCTGCGGGGTCTAAACTGCGTTTCATTAAACCCATCATTTCTTGCGATGCTTGCGCCGAAACAGCTACGCCGCCGATTATACTGTGCAGCAAACGCGCCGCTGCATTTGTAGTCAGCATATTTCTATTTTCCATTAATTCTCCCAAAAGGGCTCGCTCGCGACCGTAGGGGCCGTCACACCAGGTTTTTTGATTGACGTTAATATTTTGTAATTCCGGCCAATCTAATGATTGAAAGTAACGGTTGACGATGTTTCGCTGCTGTTTCCAACTTTCAAAGGGCGCGGGTGATAATTCTGGGCCGCTGGTGGTTCCGGTGAGCACGTCTACTACTAAACTGGTGGCGTCGTTGCTGGAATCAACTATCATATCTCGGACGGCGCGTTCTAATTCTGGCGATGTTTGAATCATGCCTTTTTGCGCCCATTCCCAGATGGCAACGAGGTAGAATAATTTGACGATGCTGGCGGGATAAATTCGTTCGGAAGCTCTAGCGCTAAAACCTCGGGGTTGATATTTCCAAAATTCTTCTGGACTCAGGGCGCCGCCTGTATTGACTCGCACCGGCGGATCGTAGACTATCCAGGTAATGGCTGTACGATCGCCACTTAATCCTGTAAATTCTGCTTTGGCTGCGTCTATAATGCTACTGCCGAGGGTTTCTAATTGTTCGTCTTTGTGAAAAAATGTCATGGTTGATGGCTGACGGTTAACGGTTAACGGCTAGCAGCTAATGGCAATCTCTCGTTAAATGCGAACAATAAATGCGAACAATTAACAGCAAACAATGAGCAATTAGCAATGGCCAATTATCAATTATCTGATGTTCTGGAGTACCGCGCCCGATCGCACATAAATATTTACGATTCCCCAAAGTGCGATCGATTGGCAACTCAAGCAGCGCTGGGGCGACATTTGCGCGTCGTTGAACTCCCCCTAAGACAGAGCGATGTAAACTTGGATACAAGGGCTGTGATGGTGCGGCTGTGCGAAGATGATTATCCGGGATGGCTGGATATTCGAGATGTTGAGTTGCTCGACCCGACAGAAACAGTGTATCATCCTCTGGTGCTTTCTGAGGCCCAAATCAAGGAAAAATTACCACTTGTAATTACTTTCGCTCGTGAGGCTATGAACCAATCCAATTATTATCTTTGGGGCGGTACAGTCGGGCCAAATTATGATTGTTCGGGCTTGATGCAAGCGGCTTTTGTGGCTGCAGGCATCTGGTTGCCGAGGGATGCTTATCAGCAGGAAGCTTTTACTAAACCTATTAGTCTCAGTGCTTTAGAAGCGGGGGATTTAGTATTTTTTGGGACGCCAGAAAAAGCAACTCACGTAGGATTGTATCTCGGAGATAATCGCTACATTCACAGTTCGGGACAAGCACAAGGTCGCAACGGTATCGGTATCGATGTTTTGTCGGACGATGGCGATATAGTCAGTCAAGCTTATTACCAGCAATTGCGGGGATATGGTAAAGTTGTGGCAAGTTATCAACCTAGTTAGTTGTTGACGGTTGACGGTTGACTGTTAACTAATGACTAATGACCAATGATTACTGATGTTATCAAATAAATAAATGGACGCTGCATTATTTTTGGAAAAATTGGCTGCACAGCAAGCTGGCGCTGAGGTTGTTCTCGACGTTTCAGTGGTAGTGCCGGTGTATAATGAGGTGGAAAGTTTGCCTCATTTGATTGAGGCGATCGCCTCTTCTATCCAACCATCTGGACTCAGCTATCAAATTATTTGTGTAGATGACGGTTCTAAGGACGGTTCTGCTGAACTTCTCCAGCAGTTAGCCAGCACTCGCGATGACCTTTGTGCTGTAATTTTGCGCCGCAATTACGGGCAAACTGCTGCCATGTCGGCAGGTTTCGATCGCGCTCGCGGCCGTGCTATTGTTACCCTTGACGGCGATTTGCAAAATGACCCTGCTGATATTCCGCTATTGTTAGCAAAGTTAGATGAAGGCTACGATTTAGTTAGCGGCTGGCGGAAAAATAGGCAGGATAATACTATTAGTCGGTTGATTCCTTCTAAAATTGCCAACTGGTTAATTGGTCGCGTTACAGGCGTAACTCTGCACGACTACGGCTGTTCTTTGAAAGCTTATAAATCCGAGTTGGTAGCAGACTTGAATCTGTACGGGGAATTGCACCGCTTTTTGCCTGCCTTGGCATTTATTGAAGGGGCGAGAATTGCAGAACTGCCGGTGCGACATCACGCCCGCCGTTTCGGTCAAAGTAAGTACGGAATTTGGCGGACTTTTCGCGTGTTGATGGATTTGTTAACTATTTCTTTTATGAAAAAGTTCCTGACTCGACCCATGCACGTTTTTGGACTTTTGGGACTGAGTTCTATGACGTTAGGAACGATTTTAGGAATTTATTTGACAGTCTTAAAATTGGGTTTTGGCCAAATTATTGGGAACCGTCCTTTGCTGATTTTGGCTGTAGTTTTGCTGTTGACTGGCGTGCAGTTATTTTGTTTTGGTTTGCTGGCGGAAGTGATGATGCGGACTTATCACGAGTCGCAGGGAAAACCGATTTATCGGGTGCGCGAGGTGTTTGGTTCTAAGTAAGGGTTCGATACCAATTATACTCTGCCATAAAAAGAGGGAAAGTTTTGAGTTATAAGTTAAATAATTTAAAACTCAAAACTCAAAACTACTTCCTAATCTTCAATTCTCTTATCTAAAATCTCAAATTTCAAATCTAAAATTGATTGACTTTTTGAGCTTGTCGGAGAGATGTAATAGTTGCGATCGCGTGTTCGGCGACTGCATCTATTTCGGCTTCGGTATTGAACCGGCCAATACCAAAGCGAATTGAAGCATAAGCTAATTTGTCCGATCGCCCGATCGCTGCTAAAACATGAGATGGAGATATTTTCGCGGAAGTGCAAGCAGATCCCGAAGAAACTGCCGCCGCCGGTTGCAAACCCAACATCAACGCTTGACCGTCAACCCCGGCTACACTAATATTTAGATTCCCCGGCAATCTCTTAGTAGCGTGACCGTTAAGAAAAACATCGCCCAATTCACTTAAATTTTCCCACAAACGCTGCCGCAAATTAACCACTCGTTCTGTTTCCGACTGCATTTCTGCAATTGCCAATTCTACTGCTTTGGCAAACCCAACTATTTGCGGTGGGTAGAGAGTTCCCGATCGCATTCCCCGTTCGTGGCCTCCTCCGTGCATTTGCGGCGCTAGCTGCACTCTCGGTTTGTTGCGGCGGACGTAGAGAGCACCGATCCCTTTTGGCCCGTAGATTTTGTGGGCTGTCAAGGACATTAGATCGATATTCATCTCCTCTACGTCGAGGGGAATTTTGCCGATCGCCTGTGCCGCATCTGTGTGAAAAAGAATGTCATTTCCGCGACAAATTGCTGCAATTTCTGCGATGGGCTGGATGACACCAATTTCGTTATTAGCCGTCATCACTGAAACTAAAATTGTCTCGGCCCGAATAGATTTTATCAAATCGCCTATATCAATCAATCCGTCGCTTTTCACCGGTAAAACAGTAATGTCAAACCCCAATTTTTGCAAATATGTACAGGGGTCAAGAATTGCATTGTGTTCGGTTTTTACTGTGATAATGTGCTTTCCTTTGCTGAAATAAGCTTCGGCGATACCTTTAATCGCTAAGTTATTTGCTTCGGTTGCACCGCTGGTAAAAACAATTTCTTCGGGGGAAGCATTGATCGCTTCTGCTAAAATTTGTCGTGACTGTTTTACCGCTGCTTCTGCTTCCCAGCCGTAGACGTGGCTGATGCTGGCTGCGTTGCCGAACTGTTCGGTAAAATAGGGCAGCATCGCATCAAGTACCCGTTTGTCTACGGGGGTTGTGGCGTGGTTGTCGAGGTATATAGGACGTGCGGACATAGTGCAGTTTTGGTTGAAAAAAATGTTAGGTTTATTGTAGACGAGCCCCTTGTTCTACTACAAAACTTTATAATTAACAAATATTTGTGAAGATTTATGCGAGCTGACATTCAGGGATTAGAAATTACTGTTGGTGAGCTCAAGCACCTCAGCGGCGCGGGGCCCGATCGCGTATACCGGCCGGCGAGTGCGACTAATTTTGCCCGCGAAGCTCTCAAAACAGTCCTTTTAATTATTTTGGTGCTAGTCAGTTGTTGGCTGCTGGTTGCAATATTTCCTAGAGCTTATTTGTTGTGGTTCGCCCTCCACCTCGCTGCGATCGTCGGTTTAATCTTTGAGGATGCGTGGAAAATTCGGTGCAGCCACAACAAAGATTTAATCAATCTTTTCGATGATGTCGATCGCTATAATGGTATAATCAAAGCGATCGAAATAAATGACAAGATAGAAGATGCCGGCAATGCGGCAGTCAAAATAGGCGATCGAGCAAAAGTCATTCAAGCCTTGCAGCTAATCAGAGACGATTTAGTGCGAGCTCTGAAAACCGAGAGAATTCTTAGGGAAAACAAAAAATTTGTCGCTACTAACTCAGAACTGTTTGCCAATAATTTGAGAACTTTGAATGCCCTGCAAATTAGCGATCGAGCCAGCAAACAAGGGCGATTGCTCAACGAAGCTTTGCAGCTAGCTATAGGAGTTCAAGAAGAAATGAAAAAGTTCCAAGACCGAAACGCTGCTAATTAAAAAAATGGAAAATATTAGTAGGGTGCTTATGCCCCACCTTATTTGGTAGCAACGCGCACCTTACTGAAGCGATCGAACTAAAACACATTTTAAAATTTATGAGTTCTGGGAATTGTTAAGAAATATCATAGAGCAACCGCGCCCGACGTTGAGGACATTCTTAATCGCTGAAACCGTTGCTATTACTGCTTTTTCTTTCTTGCTTCTTCCGACTTCCATTTCTCTTCTGCTAGAATTGTAAATTTTTTCCTGTTACGTAACAGGTAAGGATATCTTGGAAAGGAGACGTTAACAACCAGGTCAGTATGTCAGCTAAACCCAAGATTATAGTTCTCGATGACGATCCCACAGGTTCTCAAACTGTACACAGTTGCTTGCTGCTGACACGTTGGGACGAAGAAACCCTGCGTTTGGGACTGCGGGACAAGTCCCCGATTTTCTTCATACTGACAAATACTCGATCGCTAACTCCCGAAAAAGCAGCCAGTGTCACCCGCGAAGTGTGCCAAAATCTCAAAAGGGCGATCGCCAGCGAAAAAATCGAAGACTTCCTAATAGTTAGCCGTTCCGATTCTACCCTGCGCGGTCACTATCCTATCGAAACCGACGCGATCGCCGAAGAACTCGGCCCCTTCGACGCACATTTTCTAATTCCCGCCTTTTTTGAAGGAGGCAGAATTACCCGCCACAGCGTGCACTACCTAATGGTTAACAGCGTCGCAACGCCTGTTCACCAAACCGAATTTGCCAAAGATTCAGTCTTCGGCTACAGTCACAGTTACCTGCCAGACTACGTAGAAGAAAAAACCAAAGGTCGCATCAAAGCTGATGCAGTCGATCGCATTTTACTCGCAGACATCCGCTACGGAAGTTTAGATCGACTGATGGAGATGGAAGACAACCAATGTGCAGTTGTTGACGGCGAAAGCCAAGGCGATTTAGACACATTTGCCAAACACATTCTCGCTGCAGCCAGTCAAGGCAAAAAGTTTTTATTCCGCAGCGGGGCGAGTATTTTAACGTCCTTAGCTGACCTCGGCCCGCAGCCAGTAGCAGCCGACGAAATGGCAAAATACGTCAGGGATGGCAAACCGGGTGCAGTAATAGTTGGTTCCCACGTTAAGAAAACTACTGAACAATTGGAGCGCTTGTTAAAAGAACCCAATATAGTTAGCATTGAAATAGATGTATCTCACTTGCTAGAAGATTCACCAGAGTATCGCACCCAAATGCTCGATGAAATTCTCGAAAAATGCCGCACTGCTCATGCCGATGGTAAAACGCCTGTAATTTATACCAGCCGCAAGGAACTCGAATTTGACAATGCAGAAATTAGGTTAAAATTTGGAGAAGCGGTTTCTGCTTTACTGATGGATATCGTGCGGGGGCTGCCTGCCGATATCGGGTTTTTGATTAGCAAGGGCGGCATTACTTCTAATGATGTTTTGAGTACAGGTTTGTCGCTGAAAAGTGTCAGGCAAATCGGTCAAATTATCGCAGGTTGTTCGGTCGTAAAAACCGATGCTGATCATCCTCTGTTTCCCAATTTACCAGTGGTTTTGTTTCCGGGAAATGTGGGGGATAGCCATGCTTTGGCTACGGTTTACAAGCGGCTGAGCAAGTAGTATAGTTCGACCAATCGCAGATTAACGCAGATGAATTTAGCTTCTAGTCAGGGAGGAGAATGTTCATCTGCGGTTGGTCGATGAGTTTCAATGCTCGATCGAACTTGATGGCAACTGCCACTGCACCACCACTTCAAAAAAAATCTCTCGCCTACTTTTTCCTTGCCCAATCCACCCAACTATGATATGATAGAGAGTCTGTCTGTAAGTAAAGCCGATCGCCAAACTTAAAAATCGCGTCACCGTTAGGCACTCTCAAAAAAATTAGATTTCTCAAAAATAGTTACCTCCGAACTCTACATATAGGGCCAACAGCACCAGAGCTACTGCTATCAGTAGCGTTTCCAGCTTGTACCAGCCTAAATTTTAAAATTAAGTAGAAATTTCCACATAGTAATTTTTAGCTCAAAGGATTAGCATATAAGGGTGACAGAACATTATCATCCCCTAAACTCATTAAAAGATGGCCATTGGTTCAAGCTGATCTGTGGGGCGAGCTTTCAACACCTGCCTGCTGTACGGAATCTCACCTTGGCTTACACCTTAGCAGGCGCTGACTGTATCGATGTCGCGGCCGATCCCGCCGCCGTCGCCGCAGCGAAAGAAGCCCTACAAGTGGCCAGCGACTTACAGGCAAGAACTCAAAACCGCAGGTTTGGCGGCAAAGGGTTGCCCTTGCTGATGGTGAGTTTAAACGATGGGGAAGACCCGCATTTTCGCAAAGCCGAATTCAACCCAGCCGATTGTCCGGCGGACTGCTGGCGGCCGTGCGAAAAAATATGTCCAGCCGAAGCAATAGTTTTTCAGAGTGCTGGCAGTGGTTTTTCCGGGGTGATAGACCAGCAATGCTATGGCTGCGGTCGCTGTCTGCCGATTTGTCCGAGCCAACTAATTTATACTCGTTCTTACGTGTCTGCTCCCGCCGCGATCGCACCTTTAATCTTGCAATCCGGTGCGGACGCCCTAGAAATCCACACGCAAGTAGGCAGAGAGGCAGATTTTGGGCGACTTTGGTCGAGTATAGCTCCCTGGGTCGGTCAACTCAAGGTAATAGCAATTAGTTGCCCCGATGGAGAGGGTTTGATTGATTATTTGCGGACACTCTATAAAATAATTTCCCCCCTTCCTTGTCCGCTAATTTGGCAAACGGACGGTAGGCCAATGAGCGGAGATATCGGAACAGGAACGACTAGAGCCGCGGTCAAACTCGGTCAAAAAGTTTTGGCTGCCCAGTTGCCGGGATACGTGCAACTTGCAGGCGGCACTAATGCTCACACTGTCAGCAAGCTGAGAGCCGAGGGACTGATGAAGGATGGCGGGAAAAATTTGTCAGTTCCCCCTGTCCCATACATTGCAGGTGTAGCTTACGGCAGCTATGCCAGGGTTTTGCTATCGCCAATTTTAGAACAGTTAGAAACAATGCAGACCGATCGAGCCTATGCCGTTCCGGTGGCAGTCGCGCGGCCAGGAGCCGGAGTTCAAACATCTCGGCTACCTCAACTCGAAGCCGTCCCAGAACTTCTCTCACAGGCCGTGAGTTTAGCTCGTTCTCTAGTTTCCCCGCTCAAAGAATTTTAGTCAGTAGTCAGTAGTCAGTAGTCATTAGTCATTAGTTACAAGTAAAAAACAACTGGCAACTGACAACTGTTAACTGACAACTGACTAAAAAGTTGAAAACGTCACCGAACACATCGAGGCGAATGCAGATTACAGACGACCTCAACAGATTATTAGACATCGTGCCAGATGAGATCCGGCAGCCCTTAGAGCAGCACCCGCAGCGCAACAATCTCATTGAGATTGTCATGGATTTGGGCCGCCAACCTGAAGCTCGTTTTCCATCCTTGGCCGAACCTCTTTCCCAAACACCGGTTTCCAAGGCACACCTCAACTATTGCATCGAGCGAGTCGGCCACTTCGGCGGCGACAACCGAGCCGGTATCGAGCAAACCCTGCACCGAATTAGCGCCCTTCGCAACCGCAGCGGCGAGATTATCGGCTTGACTTTGAGGGTGGGCCGCGCTGTGTTCGGGACGATCGGCATTATCCGCGATTTAGTGGAAACCGGTCAGTCAATTTTGATGCTCGGTCGCCCCGGAGTCGGAAAAACTACGGCCCTGCGGGAAATTGCCCGCGTGCTCGCCGATGACTTGGAAAAACGGGTGGTAATCATCGACACCTCCAACGAAATTGCCGGAGATGGAGATATTCCCCACCCAGCGATCGGCAGAGCTCGCAGAATGCAAGTTTCCCGTCCCGAACTCCAGCACCAAGTCATGATCGAAGCAGTGGAAAACCATATGCCGCAAGTGATCGTGATTGACGAAATCGGCACGGAACTCGAAGCTTTGGCAGCTCGGACGATCGCCGAAAGGGGCGTGCAGTTGGTCGGTACCGCCCACGGGAACCGGATCGAAAACTTGATGAAAAATCCAACTCTGGCAGATTTAATTGGGGGCATCCAAGCGGTGACGCTGGGAGATGACGAAGCAAGACGGCGCGGTTCTCAAAAGACGGTTTTGGAGCGCAAAGCACCGCCAACTTTTGAAATTGCCATCGAAATGCTGGAACGCCAGCGCTGGGTAATCCACGAGCGAGTTGCAGATTCGATCGACACTCTGCTGCGGGGACGCGAACCGAGCCAGCAAATCAGAAGCGTCAGCGAGGCTGGAGAAGTAATTATCGAGCAGGAGTCGGCAACTCCCCCCGCCCGGTTTCCGGGGATGGCAGCTTCCAGCGGTCCGGCTGCGGTATCGGCAATCCGGCCCGTCACACCGATCTCAGGGTGGCGGAGTGCTGGCAAAATGGTGCCGATGCCCGCTCCCAGCGAGAACTTTGCTGCTAAAAGCGCGCCGGTTTCTGAGACTCGGTATTTCGAGCAACTGCTCGAAGAATCCCTGTCCGTCGAACCGGTACCCAAGGCCGGACGCTATTCCCATAATGTCGGCCCTAACGGCGAAGATTTGCCCCTCCACGTTTATCCTTACGGCATACCTCGCCACCAGCTCGAACAGGTGATTTCGACGCTGAACCTGCCGGTACTGCTGACGAAGGATATTGAGAGCGCTGACGTGGTTGTGGCTTTGCGGTCGAACGTTCGGAACCAGTCGAAATTGAGGCACTTGGCCAAAACTCGCCAAGTTCCCGTGCACACAATTAAGGCCGCCACTATTCCCCACGTAGCCAGAGCTTTGCGGCGTCTGTTGGACATGGATGACCCCGGCACCCCGGAAGTGGCAGACCTCGCCTTATTCGCCCGCAGCGGTTCTTCTGACGAGCTCGAAGCTCTCGAAGAAACGCGCTTAGCAGTCGAGCAAATTGTCATTCCCAAGGGACAGCCGGTGGAACTCCTGCCCCGTTCTCCGAATGTCCGCAAAATGCAGCACGAACTTGTGGAACACTATCACCTGAAATCCCACAGTTTTGGGGAAGAACCTAATCGCCGCCTGCGGATATATCCAGCTTAAAGTGGGAGATTAGTGCCTTTGAAGGCAGAAGGTGGAAGGCAGAAGGGATAATTTTTTCCTGGCTTCTGTCTTTTACCTTTTGCCTTTTTCCTTTAAGTAGCTGGCAAGTTTCTGATATGATGTGGTGTAACACTGTTCTTGTTAAGGCGATCGGCTAAATGCCCGATTTCTAATTCCAAATTCCCCAATTCCCAATTCCCAATACTTCTACTACACGAGCTTACAAGTTCTCCAATTTCCAATAGTTCAGCTACGCACTTCCCTTCTGCTCCCTGCAGCTTTGCGAACCGACGAGCCGCAGGCTAGCAGCTATGCTCAGCCCAAACTCAGCACCAGATCAGTAAAAGTTGCCACTTCCCAAATTATTAAATGAATCTACCTCAGTTGACATGAATGATTCCATAATTCAGCTATTTATCAACTTAATTACTACTGAGATGGGTGTGCGAATCAGGTCTCAAGATCGAGCGGGTTTGTCTCATAAAATCATGACTCGGATGAGAGAACAAAAAATTGCAGAACCAGAAAAATATTATAAACTTTTAACCGCCAAAACTTTTGAAAGTAAAAATGAATGGGCAAAATTAGTATTGCTATTAACAACAACTGAAAGTTATTTTATGCGAGATAAAGGACAGTTTGCTCTGTTAAACAGAGTAATTTTTCCTGAATTGATAGAGCAGAAAAGAAACTTGCACAAAACCTTGGGAATGCAGCCGACACTGCGAATCTGGAGTGCGGGCTGCTCCACCGGTGAAGAACCTTATTCTTTAGCTATTGTTTTAAAACAATTGATTACTGATTGGGAGCAATGGAAAATATTAATTTTAGGTACAGATATCAATGAAAAAGTCATCAAAAAAGCGCCCAGAGGAGTTTACAGTCATTGGTCGTTTCGCTTGGTTGAACCGCAGATACAAATGCAGTATTTTCATCAGAGGCAAAATGATTGGGAAATTAATCTAGAATTGCGCGAAAGTGTCAATTTTAGTTGTGTAAATTTAATCACAGATGACTTTCCTAATATTTACCAAAATCTTTATAACATAGACTTAATTTTATGTAGAAACGTTTTTGTGTATTTTGAACATAAGTATATTTCACTGGTACTGAAAAAATTTTCCAACACCCTGAGACCTGGAGGGTATTTAATGACCGGTCACGCTGAAGTTTATGGTCAAATTATGAACGAGTTTGAACCCAAGATTTTCCCGGAGTCCGTGGTGTATCAGCGTCGGGATGCAGTACCGGAGGAAGGCTGTCAAATAGAGTCTAGGGTTGCGACGCTAGGGGAAGCCAACTCGGCATTTCGGGAATTCCCGAAAGCAGATACTATGGGCGATGATAGTGGTGAGTTGCTAACAGGGGAAACTATGCCACCTCGTTTTACTACTAACAGCAATTTTCCAGAGATAGAGATGCCGCCCGTATTAAAAATAAGTAATCCGCTGGGGAATATGCTGCCCTCTCGCTATCTGGAGGACGGCTTGCCGAACAATGCCGTGTCAGTTACAGAAAAAATACTAGCAGAAAATACTCAAAATCAAACGCCTCAAATGCTAATTTTAGAGGCTAAAAAATTATTTAAAAATCAAGATTATGCTGAAGCAATCAACAAGGCACAACAGGCAATAGAGTTGCAGGGGCCTAATTTTGATGCTTATTTTTTAATCGCTCAAGTTCAGGCAAATGCCGGTAATTATTCTCAGGCAATAGAATACTGTAATCGAGCTAGAAAAGTAGAGCCTGGATCAGTATATACGGATTATTTACAAGCTCAAATTGCTGAAGAACAGGGACAATTGGAAATAGCAAAAAAATTATTAAAGAGGACTATTTATATGTGTCCCTCTTTTGTTTCAGCTTATATAGAACTAGGGAATATATACAATAAAGAAGGTCAAGTAAAAAGAGCTCTTAAAATGTACAATTCATCTTGTGAAATCCTGAAAGCACTACCGCCCCACACTCCCATAGATTCCCAGGGGAAAATGACAGCTAGTCAAGTGCTGATGAATGTTAAAAAAAAATTGTTAAAATTATACAGTAAAGAAACTGTACACTAAAATATGGAAACTAAACCGTATCTTATCTTTGAACAGAACGGTTTTCTCTGCGGTATAGAAGCCTGCTACGTTCGGGAAATTTTCTTTTTGCCGGAGTTGACAGCAATTGCAGAAGCACCTCAAGATATTGTTGGGGCGATCGACCTTCGCGGCGAAATTCTGCCCGTGATGGATCTAAATCTTCGTTTTGGATACGTTTGGCAAGAGTATTCTGTGACAGATAGTACGATCGTCATAGAGTGGCAAGAATCGAAAGTCGGTATAATTGTCAATCAAGTTCGCGAAGTTAAGGAACTCTCAGAAGAGGCCATCACTCCGCAGCTATCTTACGGGCGAGAGAATTCAGAAGCCTCTCATTATTTTGTAGCTGGACTTGCCCGCAGCGAAGCCGATATTATCATGCTGCTGAATCTCGATCACTTAATTCGATATTCTCCCGAAAAGTCACAGGAAAGCTGGTTTGTTTCTCCAAGCAATGCAGGTAGTGAAGCAGCAGCAGGTGAGGCAGAGACGGAAAATTTACACGGGCAAATAAGTGCAAAATTGTTAGGTAAAACTCCTAAAATTTTGAGCAAGCGTCACGTTTTTTGCCCGCAGGCTACCCCGGAAGAAAAAGCAATTTTTCAATCGCGCGCTAATCATTTGAGGCGGCGAGGCGAGGGGGAAAATGATGCTGCAATTAATATGTCCTTGGCGGTGTTTGTTTTGAATGGCGAATACTTTGGTATTCATTTAGATCTAGTCCGCGAATTTACTGATATCAACCAAGTAACTCCGGTTCCTTGCACTCCCGATCGCATAGTGGGAAATATAAATTTACGGGGAGAAATTGTGACGCTAATTGATATTCGCAGTGTTTTAAATATGTCTTTAAATATGTTAGAGACTGCAAATTATCTCTCTAAGGCGATCGTTGTTGAAGTGGTCGATTTGGTCGCGGGTATAGTTGTTGACGAAATCTTAGATATTATATACTTAAATGTGTCGGAAATTGCGGCTGTTCCGGCAGCACTGCATTCTGCCAACCGCGAATATCTACGGGGGACAGCTATTTACGGGGAAAAAATGATGGCTATTCTGAACTTGCAAAAACTGCTGACAAAAGGAGGAGTAGTTGTTGATGAAGAGGTTTGAATCCAGAACAGGACTTACGCAAAGCATATCTGTCATGAGTCCAGTGAAGCATCTCGCTTGATGCTTCATTTCGTTCGCAATCCCGATCCAACGCAGAGATCAGAACGGGTAACGAGCGGGACTTAGCATGAGAGAATTATCTTGAAATGCGTCCAGGACTAAAGAAGTTAGTTATGCCACAATACGGTTGAGTTAAGCTCGATCCCCCTAGCCCCCCTTCTCAAGGCGGGGACAACAACTTACTCAAAGTCCTCGCAACGATGCGGGGGATGCGACGGGGATCTCTGAGGAATAAATAGTTTTAACCCAAGCGTATTGAGTTATACCAAATCCGCTTTTCAAGTGAGATTTGACTAAGCAATCTAATTCGTGTATGCACGTGCTTAAATTAAGGAGAAAAATATGTTTTCTAAGTTAATAAAATTAAATATTAGAAATAGAATGCTGCTGGCTTATGTAGCACCTGCAACTATATACTTGGGTTTTCCCGTCCTAGTTTATACAACTACTAATCAGGTTTTGAATAATTTTGCAGAAGTAGAAAGGATTGAAAATGTAATCAGACACACAAGTGATATGTCCGCAGGTGCTGAACAAATGGTACGCGGAATGCGCGGGTATTTAATTAATAAAAATCCCCAGTTTTTAAATGATTTTCAAACAGGGGGAGAATTAGCTCGGGAGTCGGGGAATAGTGCGGAGTTGAAAATGGAAAATCCTGAACAGAGAATGCGTTTAGAGAAGATGCTAGAGCTATGCAACGAATATTATGACGGTTCTACCGAAATAGTTGCTTTATTACAAAAAAATAATAGAACCGCAGCATTGGCTCTCTTTAACACCGGAAAACAGACACGATTTGTGGATGAATTTGTGGAAGTAAATAAGCAATTTCGCGCACTAGAAGTAAAAGCGATTAAGCAAGCTACAGAAAAAACGAAGCAATCCTTAATTTTCTTGATCTCGGCATTGGTATTTGGTTCCGTGTTTTTATTGGTGTTAGGTGCGGTTATAGCTTGGGTGATTTCGTCAGGAATTGCCCAAACTATCGATCGGGCAATTAGCTCGATCGCCGCTTCTTCCACTGAGATTGCAGCCACCGTGGAAGAACAGGAACGGATGGCAAGTCAGCAAGCAGCTTCAGTAAATCAAACTACTACTACAATGGACGAATTGGGAGCATCTTCTAGGGCGACATCACAGCAAATAGAAACCGCCGTGGTTCAAGCAATGCAAGCTTTGAATTTAGCTGGAGGTGGCACAAAAGCTGTAGAACAAACTTTAGAAGCAATGGCAACTCTGAAAACTAAAGTTCAGGATATCCAAGGACAAATTATAGAGTTGAGTGAACAAACAGATCACATTGGTAATATCTCAACTGTAGTTAGCGATTTGGCCAATCAAACTAATATGTTAGCACTCAATGCTGCTGTTGAAGCAGTGCGGGCGGGAGAACACGGTAAGGGGTTTGGCGTGGTGGCGTCAGAAATTCGCAAACTTGCCGATCGCAGTAAAAAGTCAGGAGCTCAAATTAATCTATTAGTTGCTGATATTCAAAAGGCGATTAACTCAACGGTAATGGTGACAGACGAAGGAACTAAAACAGTGGAGTCTGGCGTGAATATTGCCTCAGAAACCGCAGCGGCATTTGCAGGAGTTGCCAATGCCATTAACAATGTGGTTTTGAGCTCTCAGCAAATTTCGCTGAATGCCAAACAGCAATCGATCGCGATCGAACAGGTAGTGCAAGCTATGAACTCTCTCAATCAAGCCGCAGCCCAAACCGCTTGCGGTATCAGTCAAACTAAAGTCGGTACTCAAAAATTGAATGAAGCAGCCTTAGATTTGAAAGCAGTTTTGTAGGAGATCGATGAATTATAAATAGTTCCCAAAAAATGCGAAATATATCCTTAAAAATTAAATCAATTGCTTTGGCGATCGGCATCGCTACAATTCCAGCGATATTAACGGGAGTAATAACTTGTTTCTTGGCCAATCCGAACCTAATCTCAAATCAGCAGTGTAGTTAGTTGTAAGTTATTATTTGGGAGTTGTTATTTTTACTTTACTACCAATTCCCAATTACCCATACTTGGGCTAAGCGAGCGTACAATTTTCCAATTCCCAATACTTGGGCTAAGCGAGCGTACAATTTCCCAATTCCCAATACTTGGGCTAAGCGAGCGTACAATTTCTCAATTCCCAATACTTAGACTATGCGAAGGTACAAGTTACCAGTAACCAATTCCCCGTAACCAATGATGAACAAATTTTTCCAAAAAATGCAACACCGACTGCTCCTCCTCCTAATTTTAAGTACATTGATTCCAGTATCTATTGTTGGTTGGTATGGAATTTCTTCTTCAACAGAAGCATTACAAAATTTAGCATTAATAACCCTTAGTGACAGTGTTGATTCCACCGCAAATCAAATGATTAACAAATTTGAAAATCTGAGAGCTGATATTTTGTTTCTTCGTAAAACTCCCCCAGTCCAGGGAATGATTAGAGCTAGAGAAGGAAATGGAGTAGATAAACAAACAAATTCTACTTATAAAGATTGGGTTTATCGAATGCAACTCACATTTTTATCCCTGATGGAAGCCAAGTCATATTATATGCAATTGCGTTACATAGATAACAGCGGTAAGGAGATCGTGCGCGTAGATTCTGACGGCACAAATATTAAAGTTATTCCAGATTCTCAACTACAAAATAAAGCAGACAGAGATTACTTTATGGCAACTAAGAAGCTAAAATCAGGAGAAGTCTATGTGTCTTCTTTAGAGCTAAATCAGGAAAGGGGGAAAATAGAAATTCCTTACAAGCCAACAATTCGCTACGCAACTCCAATTTTTAATTCCAAAGGAGAAAGACAAGGTATTTTGATTAGCAATGCTCTGGGTAGCACTCTGATCGATAGGGTTAAAAATTTTAATCATGAATTATCAGATCAATCTTTTATCTTAAATCAAGATGGGTATTATCTGGCTCATCCCAATCCGAAAAAAGCATGGGGATTAGAACTAAAAACCAAGGAAAATGTCACAAATGATTATTCAGCAGACATTGTTGCTAAAATAATCTCAGGTGGCGAGGGAAATATTGAGAATAGGGATCTAGTAATTAGCTATAATACAGTTTTTCCCAGCAAACAAAATACCAAGAAATTTTTAGTAGTTGTGGATACTTCACCCAAGAAATTGCTATTCAATTCTATTGATGATCTTCAAAAGATAGCAGCGATTATTGCTATGGTTTCTCTGGCTGTGGTGCTGGGATTTGGATGGTTTTTTCTGCAAAAGATTGTTGCTCTCATTCGGGGGCTGATTTACCAAATCTCGTCATTTTCCCTGGAAATAGAATCTAATATGAGTCGGCAAGAGCAAATAGCAGATAGGCAATTTGTTTCGGTTAATCAAACAACTATAACTCTAGAAAATTTGGGCAGATCTTCTCAGCAAACAGCCGAGCAAGCTGAGTCTGTTGCCATTGCCGCTCGCCAAGCTTTAAATCTAGCCGAAGAAGGTACTAAAAAGGTAGATCTAACTCTCAATCAAATGCTGAATCTTAGAGAAGCTGTGGTGGCAATTTCTCAGCAAAATCATCGACTCGACGACAGCACGAGTCAGATTGGCAATATATCGACTCTCGCAAGTTTGGTTAGCGATTTAGCCAGTCAAACTAATATGCTGGCTCTCAACGCCGCTGTCGAAGCAGTCAGAGCCGGCGAGTACGGTAAAGGTTTTGCGGTGGTAGCAAGCGAAATTCGTAAGTTAGCAGATGAAAGCCAACAAGCAGCACAAAAGATTAATGGTATTATTCCAGAAATTAAGGGCGCGATCGACTCAACGGTGAAAGCAACTGAAGATAGTCGCAAAACGGTTGCAGAAGGGGTAAAAACAGCACAAGATACGGCAGAAGCTTTTACGGGTGTGAGGGAAGCTTGCAATCTGGTGTTTGCTAGCAACCAGCAAATTTCATTTAATGTTAAACAGCAGGCGATCGCGATTCAGCAAGTAGGTGATGCGATGATTTCTATGAAGGAATCAGCGTCTCAAACAGTCAGCGGCATTACTCAAGTAAAAATCGGTACTCAACAACTCACAGAAGCTGCATTTAATCTTAAAGAAGTAGTGTAGTCATGAGTCATTAGTCATAAACTATGAGGCATTAGTTATTAGCAATCGACTGATAATTCAACATAACTATCATTACCAATCACCCATGAGCCATGCTCAATTCCCTATTACTCAACAACATATATGATGATTGAAGATCAAGAACTTCGAGATGTATTTAAAGTCGCTAGTCAAGAACACTTACAGAAACTAGACGACGGATTGCTGTACTTAGAACAACATCCGAGCGACTTAGCTAAGGTAGAACAATTGTTGCGAGAAACCCATTCTCTTAAAGGTGATGCTGGGATGCTAGGCGTAAAAGATGTAGCATCTTTAGCTCATCAAATGGAGCATATTTTGGGAGCTGTCAAGCGGGGAGAAACTCAACTGAATTCCGATATTAGCGATCGACTTTCGCAAGGTTTAGACGCCATGCGAAAACTCGTTAACGAAGCCGTTACCGGCGAAGATTCCGGCGTTAATACTTTTTACATCCTCGCTAGCATGATGGGTGCTTCTAGTGAGTCACAGCCACAGGCAGCAGCCTCAATAGTAGATTACTCATCTTCACAAGTACCAGAACAACCGTTGGTAGAACTGCCATTTACTGAGCCTGTTACCCCAGAACTAGAAACAAATGTTGAAACTTCTGAAGTCCTTAACTTAGAGAAAAATTCCTCTTTTTTACCACCCCTACAATCCAAGCCCGAATTTCTACTGCAAGCTCAAAACTTGCCTGCACCTTCTGGGCGCGCCACTGAGTCGGCTTTGCAGTCGGCAGTTACTGCATCATCAACCTCATCTTACCGCATTGAAACCATTCGCGTTGCTACTCAAAATTTAGACGATTTAATGACTCAAGCAGGGGAACTTACTGTCACAAAAACTCGGCTAGGACACCGAGTTGCAGAGATCGAACAAATTACAACTTTGTGGGAAGAGTGGAGCCGAGAATATTTTGTAACGAGCTTGACTGTTGATCGGATGCAAATAGATGAAAACGGTATAAAAGCCAACGGTAAATTTAGCCAATTGCAGGATTACTATCAACGTACAGAAGAACGTTTAGAACGTCTCGGAACTTTAGTCAACCGCTTGAGAAATCGAGTTTATGAAGATACTGCCAGACTCGAATTAATCGCTGAGGCACTAGAATCAGGAATTCGCACTCTGAGACTGCTGCCTTTGTCTACTATTTTTAATTTATTTCCTCGAACTGTTCGAGACTTAGCAAAACGGGAAGGTAAAGAAGTTACATTAGTGATTGAAGGAGGCGAAACTACAGCAGATAAACGCATTTTAGAGGAAATGAAAGACCCTTTAATGCACATGATTAGAAATGCGATCGACCACGGCATTGAAACTGTTGAGGAGCGGAAAAAACTAGGTAAACCTCCCGTGGCTACTCTCCGAATTAAAGGCTATAATATTGCTAGCAATATTATTATTGAAGTTGCTGATGATGGCCGGGGACTAAATCTAGAGAGCATTAAACAAACGGCGGTAAAACGTAATATTTGTACGCTTGAACAACTGGCAGAGATGACCGAAACTCAAGTACAAGCTTTAATTTTTACTCCAGGTTTTTCAACCAAGAAATTTGTTACCGAAGTATCGGGTCGCGGCGTGGGTTTAGATGTAGTTCGCACTAATGTTGAAGCCCTAAAAGGTAGTATTCAAGTAGAGTCTTTACCGGGAAAAGGATGCACTTTGAGGCTGCAAATCAGCACGTCTTTAGCTACAGCAAATGTATTAATTGTCCTAGTTGAAGACATTCCTTATGCTCTGCCAGTCGAGTTTGTAGACACGGCACAACAGGTGGCTCAGTCGGAGATATTTGCTATAGAAGGTAAGGAAACTATACTTTCCAATGGTCAGCCTCTGTCAGTGGCTCATCTGACAGATTTACTAGAATTAAACAATAGAAAATGGTGGGACAAAAATAGGAACTTGAGACAGGAAAACGGGAGCGAACTTCAGAGAAAAAATCACAACTACTTCCGAAATTCAACTTCTTCAAAAATGCCTTGTATTGTTTTAAAAGTTGGGGAGGAAAGATTGGGATTATTTGTAGATGCTTTGATAGACGAACAGGATGTGGTGATGAAACCTCAAAGTCAATTGCTGAAACGGGTGCGAAATGTTTCGGGTGCCACAATTCTCGGTACAGGGGAAGTTTGCATGGTACTCAATCCCCACGATTTGATAAAATCTGTACGCCAGCAAGTTTCGTCCCGTGGGGTTTCTGGTGCGCGATCGCAACTTGAGACTGCCAGCAGAAAACAAGTTATACTATTAGCAGAAGACTCGATCGCCACGCGCACTCAAGAAAAGCGCATCCTGGAAGGTGCGGGTTACGAAGTTGTGACTGCGGTAGACGGATTGGATGCTTTCCATAAATTAAAAACTCGCGATTTTGATGCTGTGATTTCTGACATACAAATGCCAAATTTAGACGGTTTGGCCCTGACTATTAAGATTCGGGAGCAAAAAGAATACAGTGAGTTGCCGATAATTTTAGTGACCTCTTTGGCATCGGATGAAGATAAAAAAAGAGGGGCTGATGCGGGGGCAAATGCTTATATTCCTAAAGGTACTTTCAATCAAGATGTGTTGGTAGATACACTCAAAAGGTTAGTTTAGTCATTAGTCATTACTCCTTGGTTATTAGGCATTTGTTATTTACTACCAATTAGCAAGCCCAATGCCCAGTGCCCAGTGCACAATTACCAGTGCATCGATGCTGATCCAGGCCCAATACTTTGACTACGCGGTTACTGAGCGACTCGTGCTGAGCTTAGCCAATCGCCCTGCGCGCCTTGCCCGCTCAGCTTCGCCGAAGAGAAGTAAGTCGAAGGGCAGCACAAGTGCCCTATTTCCCATTCCCCATTCCTCATTTCCCATTCCCCATTCCCCATTTCCCAGCAAACTGATGTTATCGCCCATTAAACTATTGTTAGTTGAAGATTCTCCAGTAGTTACGCTCGTCCTCAAACGAATTTTTGAGTCCTCGCCAGACATCCAAGTTGTAGGAACCGCTTGCAACGGATTAGAAGGACTAGAATTAATCCCCAAACTTCAGCCCCAAGTAATCTGTACGGATTTGAACATGGCACCAATGAACGGGTTAGAATTTACGGAAGAAGTAATGAAGAAATATCCGCTACCAATTTTAGTAATTAGTGCTTCAGTACAAGCGAATGATACTCAGAATGTATTTCAAGTGTTAAAGGCGGGTGCATTGGATGTTTTTCCGAAACCGATTGGCGGGTTGGTATCTGATTACGCTCGCCTAGCCAATCAATTAATAGCTAAGGTGAAAATACTCTCAGGAGTTAAAGTATTTACACGGCATCAAAAAAAGATGCCAACAGAAGATAATAATCAAATAGTAAAAATCAACCAAGCACCAGTTCCTAATTACAAATTCTCCAACGAAAATGTTAAATTTTCACCTATTAAAGTATTGGCTATAGGGGCTTCGACAGGCGGGCCGCAAGCACTGTACGCGATTATTTCTAAACTTCCCGCTAGTTTTCCAGTGCCTATAATTTGTGTCCAGCACATCAGTGAAGGTTTTTTGCAAGGATTAGTTGATTGGCTGGGTTATGAATCGAAACTGCCTGTTAAGATAGCTGCTTTTGGAGAATTGCCACAAGCAGGAACTGTTTATTTCCCGCCAGAAAAGCGTCATTTAGAATTGGACGCTCAAGGGCGATTTGTTTATTCAGAAGCTGCTCATGCTGCGGGACACTGCCCTTCTGTAACGGTGACATTTAAGTCGGTAGCTAATTTTTATAGTCGGGCAGCAGCGGGGGTTTTGCTGACAGGAATGGGTAGAGATGGTGCTGACGGAATGTTGGCGATCGCCAGAGAAGGGGGGTTGACAATCGCCCAAGACGAAGCTAGCTGCATTGTCTTCGGAATGCCCAAGGAGGCGATCGCCCTCGGTGCCGCCCAATATGTTCTACCTGTCAGTGCGATCGCCCCCCTACTCTTGGCTAAATTAAAAATTTAGGACTTACCTCGCAAATAGTGCAGAAGGGCCCGCCCCTCGACTTGTTAAAGAAGTCGAGGATCAGAGAGCGCGAGCGCAACTTTTTAGTTCATTAATTACTCAAATTACTTCATTAATTACTCAAAACTGATTTTTTTTCCTAAGTCCGATTATTTGATTTTGATAAACTTACCAATTACCTCGCGCAACTTATCAGCATCAAACGGCTTAGTTAAATACTCTGTTGCTCCCGCCAAACGCCCCTGTACCTTATCAAAGGCTCCATCTCGTGCTGTCAGCATTACGATCGGCAAATTCTGAAACTGAGGCAAGCTCCGCACCGTGCGGCAGAGTTCCAATCCGTCAATACCAGGCATCGAAACATCCAGCAACAAAACAGAAATTTGTTCGTGATAAATCGTTGACAAAGCATCCACTGCATTGTCGGTTACGAGAACTCGAAACTCTTTGCTTAAGGCCTGTTTAACAAGTCCTTGCATCACGACGCTATCATCAACTGCCAAAATAGTTGGTACTTGACTGCTACTTGCAGACATATTCTTCTCCCTGTTTATTTATAGTTCTTGAAAATACAAAACATACTTCGTTCAGTTATTTTTAGAGAGTTGCCTCTACCCAATAATTGTCAACTCCGTTGGAGAGTTAGTTGAAGCTTTACCCCTGTTTTTTTACCTCAAACTCGAAAAAAGGGATTGGGAGAGTGGTCGATCGGCAATTACAACAGTTGCAAAATGTGCATCAGGGCCCAGAAACCCTAAAAGGTCGAGTTTGAACAACTATTGTTACAAAGTTTAACATCTTACCAATCTTTTGTAATTCATCTCCTAACTGTAGTTGAACTACCGGCTAAGGCACAGCTCGGTAAAGGACACTGGTATTGTGGCACAAACCCCTGATTTAAATCTACCAGCAAGCCAGCTACCCACGATTAGACAAGTCTGTTAAAATACAATTAAACTGATAAAAAAATTCTAGGTAAGCAATAGTCATATATTTTGGAAAGCTGCTTCCTCCCAACAGAGGCTCTTAGATTTAGAGAGCCGGAGGTATTCAAAAGCATAGTCAACTGGAAGTATAATTTATATAGTCTTAGATCTGGGGTGCTCTAACTCCGATAACTCAAAAGTTTCCCGATCAGTCAAGAGGTTAGTCTGAATTTGGCGCAAGCAACCTGCGCCGAACTTGCGCCCCGAGTCTCCCAGCACAGAATTCATAGCTTGTTTTTCAAGGGAAGTATTGAGAAGGGCGGTTGCCAGCAACTAAACGGGCAGTTACACATGATGAAAGCACCCTTGCCTCTTGGTAAAAAAGTGTTCAAGCTCCATAACATTGATTTGTATCAGCTTCTTGGCTCTGATCCAGAGGCTTGCTTGGACAGTTTGGTTAGTTTGGCAGCTCATATCAGCCGAAGTCCTATTGCTTTCTTGAGCTTGATTGACGGTAACCGCCACTGGTTGAAGTCGCAGTTAGGTATCGATCGAACTTTGGCCCAGCGTTACCTGAATTTTTGCGATCGCGCCCTAGACCCAACTCCCGAAGATTTCCCCCAGAGTTCAAACTCAAACTCGGAATTTGACCGGGCAATTTCCCTGCAACAACCGCCCGTTGCTCCCGAATTTGCGATCGAACTTCCTATAAATTCCTTTAAAGAACTGCCTGCCGCCATTGTTCGAGACGCTTCCACAGATATGAGATTTGGCGATCATCCGCTGATCGTTTTCTACCCCTTCGTGAAATTTTACGCCGGAATCCCAGTTGTTAGCTCAGAGGGGCAGGTGCTGGGAGTGCTATCCGTCATGGACTCGGTGCCGCGAGACTTGACAAAAGAAACGATAGAAGCTATGCAAGCTTTGAGTCGGCAAGTTGCGAGTTTGGTGGAGTTGCGCTGGCAATTAGTCCAAGCCCAGAAACAGTTGCCAGAGGTAGAAGATATCACCTCGGAGAGCCCGCAAATCTCGGAGTTAGTTCCTGGCTCGAACCGCGACAGCTTGTGTGCCGTCCATACGCCACAGAGCAGCATGAGAATATACGCAACAAAAGAGCTCCCAACGCTGGGGGAAACAGGCAAATCTCAATATGTGTGGGAAGCTTCAGCGGGCATCGGACACGCGGACGATACCCAACAAATCCGAGAAATCGTTGCCGGCCCCCGCGACACCTCCGATCGCCAACTAACGGCAGCGTCCCTACAAGAGCGATCGCGCTTGGGAACCCTGCAAGCTAAAGTCGGTGCAGCCCTCGGACAAGGCGGGAAAATATCGGTCATCCTCAACCGCTGCACTGAGGCAATGGTAGAGTACCTCGACGCCACAGGGGTGAGCATCTGGACTTTTAACTTGCAGACAGAGCGGTTAGAATTGCAGGCCAACTCAGGACTTAGCAGCCAAGAGTGGGCACCGGAAATAGAAGATTGGGTGCGAACAGAAGCCGGAAACCTCCAAACGGCTCCTGTGTGCCTACTGTCGAACCCGTCTCTTTGCACCATTGCCTATCCGCTGATTGTGGAAGAGCGACTGGTGGGAGTGATGGCTCTGTGCAGTAGCGCTTTGGCAAGCGAGGGAGCGCTAGAAGTTCTCGGCTGCATGACTAACGCCATCGCTGTGGCGATTGATCGCCACGCAGCCCGAGAAGAATTGTTGAGCCGCCGGGAAGGCTTGCTGTTCGGCCTCGCCAGCCAGATGCGAAATTCCCTCGACCTCGACAAAATTTTAGATACGGCTGTCAACGAAATTCGCAGCTTGTTACAGGTTGACCAGTGCTACTTTTTGTGGTATTCCATCTCGCGAGACGGGCAGCCAAGCTTTGCAATCACCCACGAAGCGGCAAATCCCGAAGTGAAAGACCGGCTTACAGAATACCCGATCGAACAAGTAACCCTGCTGGCCGAGAAAATTTGCCACCGCCAAACGCTCCGGATTGGCGACGCGGCAACAGCACTCTGCATCGAACAGCCGACGCGAGATTTTTTGACCAGTATCGGGATTGTTTCTAACCTGCTGCTGCCGCTCAAGACTCGCTCCGGTCAAATGGGGGCTGTAGTTTGCAACCATTACAGCAGCCACCGTTCCTGGGCGACGAGCGAAGTGGAATTGCTGCAAGCGGTGGTGGATCAACTGGCGATCGCGATCGACCAAGCCGAACTCTACGCCCAAACCCGCGCGGCAGCCTTAGCCGCCCAAACTCAAGCCCGCCAACTGACGGAAACTTTGCAGCAGTTGCAGCAGAAAGAAGCTCAGCTCATCCAAAACGAAAAAATGTCCTCTCTCGGTCAAATGGTCGCCGGCGTCGCCCATGAAATTAACAATCCGGTTAATTTTATTTACGGCAACTTGACTTATTGCAAGCAGTACATGAAAAATCTGCTGGATTTACTGCACTTGTATCAAAAGCATTACCCGGAGCCTTGCCCCGAAATTCTCGACAAAAGCGAAGAAATCGATGTTGATTTCATAGTGCCGGATTTGCTGAAAATTCTGTCTTCAATAGAGATGGGAACTGAACGCATCCGCCAAATTGTCCTGTCTCTGCGGAACTTCGCGCGGCACGACGAAGCAGAAATGAAGCTGGTGGACATTCACGAAGGAATTGACAGCACGCTGCTGATTTTGCAGAGCCGCGTCAAGTCAAATGGGCTAATACCGGGAATTGAGGTAATTAAAGACTACGGTAACTTGCCGAAGGTAGAGTGCTATCCCGGACAGCTCAACCAAGTATTTATGAATATTTTGGCGAATGCGATCGACTCTTTGGAAAATCAGCCTCCACCCAAGACGATCAAAATCTCGACGGCGGTGGTGAACCCAAACTCGGAGGCTGATGAGTCAGGAAAGTCAAGCGGTCAAGTTGTGGTGATTCGGATTCAAGACAGCGGGCCCGGATTGGCCGAAAAAGCTAAATGCCACTTGTTTGACCCTTTCTTTACCACTAAACCTGTGGGCAAGGGTACGGGACTCGGCTTGTCTATTAGCTACCAGATTGTGGTGGAAAAACACGGAGGAAGCTTGAACTGTATCTCGAAACCAGGACAGGGAGCGGATTTCAGGATTGAAATCCCGGTAGCTCGCCCCCGTGCGATCAGAGCATAAACCTGCGGGCGATCGCTTCCAAAAACATTTTTAAAATTTTCTTGTCAAAATGCTTGACAGATTGCTGTGTTTGAATGTTAAGATAGTGAAGGTTAAGACGTTGGGGCGTCGCCAAGTGGTAAGGCAGCGGGTTTTGGTCCCGCCATTCAGAGGTTCGAATCCTTTCGCCCCAGTTAAATTGTGTCAGGTCAATCAATTGTTTAACTCATCGTTGAGAGTTAGCGATCGACCGACGGGAGACAAACAACTTCCTAACTACAAATCTAATTAGGACTTACTCACAGGATATAAGAAACTGGGTTTCTTGCTGCGGGTTTTACCTAAAATCCTAGATTTGTGGTCAAGAAATTGGTTTTTTTGGTCGCCAGTGCCCATTTTTCGCAGAAACCGTTGTTTGTGCGTAATCTCACTTCTGACTGCGCCGAAATAGTATAGCAGAAGGAAGAAGGAAGAATCAATAAAATCAATCGTTTCAGCCATTAACAGCGTCCTAACCGTCGGGCGCGGTTGCTATAAAATCGAGTTAACATTCAACACTCATATCAAATCCGGTTGCATTGGAATGATTAAACCAATCTTGATGCAGAGAATACAGAGGAAGAGAACAGAGAGATGAATAATTCCGATGCAACCGGATTTGAGATCAACCATCCTTCAGTTTTTCAACTAATAGTCAACATTCAACAAGCCCTACTCCATATCACTGCAAAGTGCTGGGGCCACGAGCGTTTAGCCGATCGAAAACGTATCGGGAAATGGCCGGAAAAGCTGTTTCGTCCTTGGCATAAGCCGGATCGTCTGCGAAAACAACTAAGATATAAATCGCGCGATCGTCTAAAGTTCTGACAAAGGCCGCTTCGCTGCGGGATTTGGAAGTATAGCCTACTTTGGAACCAAAATAAATATTAGTTGGTAAAGATTCGCCCAGAAATCCTTGTATCGAATTGCTAGGGTCATTTTTCCACGCCTTGGGGTCTAAGTCTCTCGTTAGCAAGTAAGCCATTTTGCGGCTGGCGACGCTGGAAACGGCTTGTCTAGTATAGATTTCATATATTAATCTGGCGGCTTGGTCGGTAGTTACTTGATTACGAATCGGCTGAGAAGCATCGCCCCGCAATTGCAAGTCGCGACCGATTGGTCCTTCTTGTCTTAAATAGTATATGGGATAATTTTTGGTGCTTATACGAAGATCATTGTAGCCTGCAGACTGGAAAAATGTGTTAATTTGAGTGCGCTTTTTCAGCCATGTTTGCAACTCTTCTCCTGCGAGCCGTCCGCCGGATTTTGTATCTGTGATTTTGTCTAAAAGCCTGCTAGCAGAATCGTTGTTGGAGATGCGAATCATTTGCTCCAGGTCGTTTTTAAAGGCAGATTCTTTTTGCGTAATGAGGCCTTTTTCAATGGCTGAGTAAAACGCTGCCATCCAAAATAACTTGGCAACACTAGCGGGAAATCGGAGAGTTTGATTTTGATATCCGGCGAAGGTGTGAGTTTTGGAATTGCTAACATCAAATAAGGTAATTGATAGCCGTTCTGCAGGCAATCCTTTGCTGGTTGCAATTTTCACAGATTCATCAACAATCCCTTGCAATTCTTGAGAGTAAACGGGATTGGGAGGTGTTTTGATGTTGTAGCTAAACGTAGGCTCGCTTTGACGATCGGCTAAATTTTCCGATGGTTCAATTGTCGGAGGCGAGAGTGCTTCTTGAGGCGAGACGGCCTGTTGAGCCAAGATGACTGGCGGTTCTGGGGGACGGCGAATTCTGAACGGTATTGTGACAATCCAACCGATCGCGATCGCCCCGGCGATTAAACACAAAATGTTACGGTATTTTAGCCGAGAAAATTTCGTCCTCACTCGGCGACGAGAAGGCACTGGGCTTTCGCTGCTTTGGCGTCGGCGTCCGACTGGGCGCTGGCTGCTTTGGGGTCGGGATTGGATTAGACCTGTTGCATGAATCTTTGCTCGATCGGTCAACCTCAGATACAAGGGAGATGAACGCAGATTAACCCAGATAATTTCAAGAATTGAGAGCGACTTTTGCAAGAGGTCTATGGGGCGTCGGGTCTGGATTGGGCGACGAGATGGGACTGGGCGCTCGGTGCTTTGGCGTCGCGACTGGACTGGACGCTCGGTGCTTTGGCGTCGGGACTCGATTGGGCGTTGGGGCCCGATGGGGCGGCGTCGGCGTTCTACTTGCATTACAGTTTTGTGCTATCAAACTCGCACGATCAGTTTATAATAGGGCGGCATCTAAATGACAAGTGTATCGATCTAGTCCGCTGTTGCCAATTTTATCGGTCTACTAGGCTGATTGAGACTTCTAGTAATTGTAAAATGTAATTGTAAAATTTTCAGGATAGCACTGAGTTGAAGCAAAATCCTTTGAAAAACATGAGAAATTTTTGGAGTCTGGCTGTTTTGGGATTTGCGATCGTCGGCGTGAATAACTCTTTGATACCTGATGTTTGGGCATTTCAGTCTCAATCTGCTACGGGATATGTTGTCGAGCGACAAACAGCAGGACAGGGCGCGGATTTAGCGTTTTCCTTGACGGGAAAAAGCGAAAATCTGGAAATAACAAACAACCAAACTGTTTCCAGTTTTCCGAGTATGTTTTGGGACTTCAACAATTTAGCGGAAATTTCCTATTCCGAATTGCTGAAGGTGCTGGCGAGACGCTCGGACTCAAATAATACGGAGAGAGAAACCGTTGCACAACCTGAAGACATAGCACGTTTTGAAAAGGTTGTACAGTATGCAAAACAACAAAATTTGCACGATCGCTCGATGGGAGAAATCGTCCAGGCGATCGCCGATAATTTCCTAGGAAAGCCCTACGCCGCGGGTTTGCTGGACAAATCCGGCGAAGAAAAGTTGCTCATAACTTTGAATAAATTTGATTGCGTTTTGTTTGTAGAAACCGTTTTGGCGATCGCGAGGGGCGTAGCAGTACAAGATTACGACTATCAAAATTTTGTAAATCGCATAGAAGAACAGCGGTATTTAAACGGTAAAATCAACGGTTATTGCAGCAGATTGCACTATTTTTCCGACTGGATTAACGACAATCAAAAACGGCAAACAGTAGAAAATATCACGGCTGAATTAGGCGGAGTGTCCATGAATAAAACACTAAATTTCATGAGCCAGCACCGCAGCAGTTACCCGCAAATGGTCAAAGACGAAGCAACTTATCAGTGCATAGTCAGCCAAGAAGCAGAATTAGCAAAAACTACTGTTAATTACATTCCGACAAATCGGATAAAAAGTGTTTATTCTCAGTTAAAACCAGGGGATATTGTAGCAGTAGCTACGGATGTTAAAGGATTGGATGTCACGCACACAGGTTTAGTTTACCGCAATGCTGACGGCAATATGGGCTTAATTCACGCTTCGCCGGCTGGGGAGGTGACAGTTGCTTACGACTTGCAGAGATATATTAGGAGAGTCGAAAGTGCGATCGGCATTGTAGTCGCTAGGGCCAAAACACCTGATTAAATTAGTTTGTACTCCTAGGGTGCATCAGCTTGCATTATTTTAGCTGAAAATTTAAAATTTCTGTGCTGACGCACCCTATAAACTCTCTTGTGGGGTGGGCACGCGAGCTCGCCCGGAATATACAATTTCAATGCACAACAGCTTATTGAACAATTTCGCTGCGAGATACCTTACTACTTCTAGCAGGATTTGGCGTTAATTCCGGCGGCGAAACTTGAACACTTCCCCACTCATTCAAAAAGCTTTTCAGCAAAACCTCTTGCTGAGTGCGAAATGTCTCGACATTTGCCCCTCCATTCATAATCACAAACCACACAGTTTCTTGTTTTTGAGTTGGCAGGGCTCCGCCCAAAGCGCTAACATTATCCAACGTGCCAGATTTGACTACTGCTAATTTGGGAAGCGCCCGTTCTGCCAGTATTCCTTGATCTTTCCCAACTACAGTTAAGACATCCGCAACTGTCATGCTGTAAGGTTCAAGATAGCGTTCTAAAGCTATAAATAACGCGCAAGCAGCCCGGGGAGAAATGAGATTTTCTTCGCTCAATCCCGAACCGTTGACGAGTTGAATTTCTGCGGGAGGAACTCCGGTTGCTGCTGCTGCTTTTTGCGCGACTGTTTTGGCGCCGCCGACAGTATCAGCTAGCATATCTGCCATGAGATTGTTGCTGTACTGATTCATTTTTTTGATCAGTTCGGTAAGGGGCAAAGAATAATGTTTGACTAAAGGCTGCACATCGTTGGGAGATGCTGGCAAAACTTGTACAGTACCCTCAATGGCTATTTGGGGTTTCGGCGTATTGGGAGGCAGGGTTTGATACTGGGCGGCGGCTTCGCTGGGCCAGATTTGACTGTTCAATCCTTGTTTGAGCAATTCTCCCGATTTGAGGGGATCGAGTTCAAAGTTCATGTAAAACTTATCGACAATTATCAAATTGCCACTGACTCGCTTGATCCCTTTTTGATTTAAGGCGTTACCGAGGGCGATCGCCTCTTCCCATACAAACAACGGGTCGGCGTTTCCCTGTACAATTAAATCGCCTTTTAATACGCCGTTTTCAATTTTTCCCGTTGTACCAATTAAGGTGATAAATTCATGTTCCGGCCCGAATTCTTGCAGGGCTACCAGAGATGTTGCTACTTTGGTAATAGAAGCGGCTGACAGAGGAACTGTACCTTGATGATTGGCTAGCAAAGTATTGCCAGATTGCATCCAGACGCCTTGGTTTTCTTTGGCAAAACCTTGGGCTGCCAACCCGTTAAGATATTGCTGGATTTTGGTATTTGTGGCGGTTTCGGGATTGCTAACAGAGACTATTAAGGGCTGAGGTTGACTTGGTTTAACTGGGGGCGGAGAAGATTCAGCTACAGGAGTGGGAGATGCAAGTTGAGGTGATTCAGTAGCTGCACATCCGGCAATAATTGTGAGAAGGGCGATCGAACTCGCAGCAGTTAAGTAGGGGTTTTTCAGCATTACCTTAATTTTTTTCATCAAATGTACGATCGTCTGTTCGGCACGCCCGATGGAAATTTTAGCACTAGCCAGCGCGTTGTAGAGCCTCCGCATCTGCGTTACCAGAATTGCGAACTGCTAACATTACCTCTCTTCTTCTCCATCTTCCTTCGCGTTCTTCGCGTCTTCGCGGTTCGTTCAATAGAGATTGTTTAAAGACTGCGGAATTTTATACCAATAGTCCGGACTGTTTTTAGTTCGTAGTCTGAAACCCTCGATTTTTCGTTGGTAGCTCGATTGCCTTGGAGCAGGGAAACCCTTATTCTACGGTTGGTAATCAAAAACTGTCCGAAGTATTGAAATCTAAAATCTAAAATCTAAAATCTAAAATAGTCTGATCTTCAGCGCCTGGGGCCTTCACCCCAGGCCGATCGCTCTCACAAATTTTCGATAAACTGGTTTATCCGGCCATACTCCCTATACTCAGCGGCACCATTTCGCCGTGCATCGTCAGGCCTAATAACATCGGCCCGCCCGGTCGAATCAACTCTCCTGTAAGCGCGCAGCGTTCCTCCTGCTGTGCTGTGGCATTAATGCTGGCTCGAATATCCGATCGAGAAAACATCTGGCGATACTCTCCAGACTTCTGCTGCACGTAATTCCAGAGCAAATCTCGAATCAAAGCTTGATAGCCTTGATTGCCCGCGAGCTCTTTAAGTCTCTCCTTGAGCTCTCTTTCTAGTCGAATGCTGGTGACTTCCATTTCGGTGGTTGAGGTTCTAGGTAGGGTATGCATAATTTTTTCTCCGTGACGGGTGGACATATGTGTAATATCAGTGTAGTATGTTTACAGCTAGATTGAAAGCCTCTTAACCACCTTCTGCCTACAGTGAAATTTCTCCCCACCTACTCCACCTATCAACTGAAGTGCGATCGCCCCACAGGTCACTCCGAGTCGTTACAGCACGTCTTTAGCACGGGTTTTGCGACTGTCGCAGCGACCTCGTGGGCGGGCTTGGGCCTAATTAAACGCGGTTATAGTGGATTAGAACAAATTGCAGAAATTAATTACAACGAGGTAGACCGGGACGGTCTGCAAGTGGCACAGCCACATCGAGATACGCGAAGCGGGAGGTACAGCTAAACGACTGTACCAAGACAGGATGAAAATTTGCATGAAAGCAGTTTTTCTAGCCCCCGCTTCTAAGTAAGAGAAGCGGGGGCATTTGATTGGATATTTGAGAAATTCGATCCGCTTGGGGAACTGGGAAAAAACCAGATGTAGCCAATGCTGACGAAGCAAGCAAAATTCAAAATTCAAAATCTAAAATCTAAAATCCAAAATTGATGAGGAGGAGCAAGCCGTGACCGTAGTAACTGATGTATTGAGGCAATCTGTGGTGGTGTTTTCTCAGAATTACCTACCAATGAGCCGTGTCAACATCAAACGGGCGATCGTACTGTTGGTAACAGGCAAGGCTGAACCTCTCGATTTTAGCATCGGCAACGGCTGGCTGGTGCGATCGCCCAGCACCAGCATCCACGTACCCGAACAAATCCGCTTGACTTTTGGTAACAGGGAACGCCTGTGGAAAGTGCCCCCGGTCAATCGCCGGGAAGTTCTGCGCCGCGACGCTCATTCTTGCCAATACTGCGGTAGCAATCGGCATTTGACGCTGGATCACGTGATGCCTCGATCGAAGGGCGGCCCGCATACTTGGGACAACGTGGTGACTGCTTGCGAAAGGTGCAACTCTCGTAAGGGTGATCGAACTCCCATAGAAGCTGGAATGTCTCTGCGAACTAAGCCGAAGGCTCCTATACACCCCACTGTTGCTTTTGCCGAACTGTTTTGGCACGAATACCAAATTGGGGAATAGGGCATGGGGCATGGGGCATGGGGCAGGGGGGATTGGTAATTGGTAATAGCTAATAGTTAATAGCTAATTCAGTCCTGTAATTGAAAAGGATTTTAGTTCGGAATAGCAAACTTTTCATTCCGACCTATCCAATGCCCGATGCCCGATGCCCGATGCCCAATTCCCAATTCCCGATGCCCAATTCCCAATTCCCGATTTTCAATTTTAAACTTTCAATTCCAAATTTAGGGCTGTCAATATGCTGAAGTTGACTTACACTGAAACGGGCTTTAACCTAGAGCGTTTGGCTCAATCTCCCGAACAGTTAGTGGCGCTGCGAGTTGTGCTGGCTATGCGAGTTGGTCAAAGCATCAGCGTCGAACCGAGCACTGCGGCATTTTTGCTGCCCGCGAATTTGCCGGCGCTGTCTCTGTTGGAATCTGAGGCGCGCCGAAACGACAATGATGCGATCGAGCTTTGTGTTGCGGATACTGACTTTGTAGAAGTGACTCTGCGCGGTACGTGGATTTCTGAGGCGTCTGAGGGGGCTGACGGCGTGTTTGCGACTGTGTTGGGCGATCGGGTGGAGCTCTTGCTGCTCAAACTCTGGCTCGAAACTCAGGCTGCTGCGGAGGTTGTCGGGGAAGTCGGCGATTAATATCGGATGTGGAAGGAAGAGGGAAAAAGGAAGAGGGAAATATTTTCTTCATATCGGACTCCCCCACTTTTTCCCCTTCTGGCGATGTCAGTGGCGCACTCAATTCCATTCTCCTTGCAGCCCAAAAGCGGCCCAATAATAAGGAGATTGCCATTCTGGAAGCTGTAGCACTTCGATTTGCGCCGATCGCAGTGCCGCAGCAGGCGCCAATTTATCTTGGAGCATTTTTTTGTAAAATCGTGTCATCAGCTCAGAAGTTACTTGGTCGTCAACACTCCACAAAGAAACCACCACACGCGGCGCCCCCGCATACATAAACCCTCTCGTCAAACCCACCAACCCTTCTCCTTTAATTTCTTTTCCCAAACCCGTCTGACACGCGCTCAGCACCACCAATTCTGCAGGTAAATTGAGATTGAAAATATCATTCAGTCGCAAGTAGCCATTTTGTAAAGAGCCTTTCTCATCAACCAAAGAAAGCACCAATCCCGACAATTCTGGATGTCTGCTATTAGCAAATCCGTGCGTAGCGAAATGAACAATGCGATATTGAGATAAATCGGGATTGGTTGCCGTGGTACGATTAGCAGTAAAGTCAAACGCTGGTTTTTCCAAATCATCGGGAACCAAAGCCAGAATTTGCTCAGCTTCAGTTCGCGAGAAAGGTAAGCGAGTCCAATTAATGTTAGCCTCTGATGCAGATCTCTGTAATTGTTGCGCTTCCAAGGGCAGATTTTCAACAGTTTGATTCCTCGTTACCTGCGATGTACTCGTGCCTTTGAGCCGTTCATCGTCAGTGCTAAAAACTGGATCGGCAAACAAGGCGATCGTCTTTGGAGCCGGTTGACGAGTCGCCATATCCCGCCGCAGAATAGCTAAAGTTGAAGCAGAAGGCAGATTAACAATTTCATGCTTAACTATTAGCGGCGCTTCAGATTTTTCCAGAGTAAGGGCGCCAAAAGGGATGTATTGCAAGGCTCCATCCGCAACAATTAGCAAGCGCTTGTTGCCCAACTCAGAAGCAACTGGAGCGAGGATCATTTGGCTTATAAGTGCAGCAGATTCGGCAACCATTTGAGGAGAGGTTCTCGTGGTCTCTTTGGTTAAAGTATCGCGGAAATTCTTAGCCGTAGCTTCAATCTCGGTGCGAGAAGGAAGTTCGTAACTGGTGAAAGAAGTTTTCGTCACCGCCCACAAATAACTGCGCTCCTCACCCAAAGAATATTCTAAAAGTAGCGTATTGTCATCGATTACCTGTTGTTGAATTTGTTGCAAGTTGAGAGGTTCGGGATATTTGAGAGCAGCGTAACGAGGACTGTTGGCGCGAATTTTAGCTTCTATTTGAGCGAGTTCCTTAAGAACTGTGTCGATTTTTTGTTGAATTTCCTCCCGAGCTTCTTGCGTAGATTGAGCGATGACAATTTGGTATTTGCGAGTCTGAAAATCACTAAGTTGTTGTTGCAAATTTTGTTCTTGTGCTAGCAGTTGCGGGTCAACACCTTGGCGAATATTTGCGCTGGCTTCGCTGAGGAGTTCAAGCAGACTGCGGGCACGGGCACGTTCGCTAGCATGAAAGGCTTGTGCGTCGTAACCTTTATCGGGATTTTTCTGGTGCAGTTGCATCAACAAATCGATGTAAAACTGGTAATAATCTTGGTTGCGGGCAAAGTAAGACTGCCGCAGTTCTTGGCTAGCGATTTGAGTGCGGAGGTTTTCAATAATATTAATGGCGGTTTCGATTGGTGTTTTGGCGGCGGCGAGGTTATTTTGTTGGCGGTTTAAGATGGCAAGATTGTAGAGGATGTGCGCTTCTTCTGTTTTGTAACCGAGTTGTTGGGATAGAGATAAAGCTTGGTTATAGTTTTCAATGGCGGTAGAACTTTGCCCTAAAGCAGCTTGTATTTTCCCCATTTGGTTGAGGATTGTGGTTTCTTTTACTTTGTCGTTTAAGTGTCGGGAGATGCTCAGGGCTTGGTTGTAGGCATTCAGGGCCGTTGACCATTCTTTTGAAGCGATGTAGGTGCTACCAAGGCCAGTTAAGGCAGTAGCTTCTGCTGCTAAATTACCTGCGGGTCTGGAGATTACCAGGGCTTTGTTGTAGGAGTCTAGGGCATTTTTCCAGTTTCCTGTAGCAGCGTGAATATCACCCATGCTGTTGAGGGTATTGGCGACTGTTGCTTGGTCATTTAATTGATAGAATAATGGTAATGCTTGGTTATAGTAATCCAGGGCGCTTGTCGGGTCAGCTAAATGGATGTAGAGTTGACCAAAACTGTTGATAATGGCGGCTTCTTCGGCTTTGGCACCGGCTTGTTGCGATAAGGGTAATGCTTGATTGTAGGAGTCGAGGGCAGATTGAAATTGTCCGAAATGGGCGTAAATTTTACCCATTGAAAGGAGAGTTCGTGTGGCTTGGGCAGAGTTTTGCTCTGCACGATAGCCTGCAAGGGCTTCTTCTAACTTTTGAAGTGCGAGTTGTCTAGATTCGACACTACCTTGGCTAGAAAGTTGAGTTCCTTTGATAAAGGCGACTTCAGCCGCAGAAACTTTGATGCCCGTAGCAATATCCCAGACACGGGCAGTTCTATCCTGACTAGCCGTGAGGATTTGCCGCCCATCGGGGCTAAATTCTGCATGGTTGACCCCATCCTCATGTCCTCGAAATATCGCTAGAAGATTGCCTTTTACATCCCACAGACGGGCGGTTTGATCCTCACTGGTGGTGAGGATTTGCCGGCCATCGGGACTAAATACGGCGCTGTTGACAGAACTGTCATGATCTCGCAATACTGCTAGGAGATTGCCAGAAATATCCCACAGGCGGGAAAGTCTATCATTACTGGTGATCAGGATTTGATTGCCATCGGGGCTAAATACTGCACTCTCATCGTGACTGGAACCTTTATATACATCCTTCTGTCCCCGAAACTCTGCTTTGAGATTGCCTTTGGTATCCCACAGGCGGGCATTTCCGTGGAAATCACTGCCTAGAGTAAGAATTTGGCGACCATCTGGGGTAAAGATTGCACTTTCGACACTGTTCTCATGCCCCCGAAACTCTGCTTTGAGATTGCCTTTGGTATCCCACAGACGGGCGGTTTTGTCTAAACTGGCGGTGAGGATTTGACTACCATCGGGACTAAAGACTGCACTGTTGACATCATTCTCATGTCCTTGGAATATAGCCAAGAGATTACCTTTGGTATCCCACAGGCGCGCGGTTTTATCTATACTAGCGGTGAGGATATGGCGACCATCCGGGCTAAATACTGCACTTTCAACATCCTGCTGGTGTCCCTGGAACTCGGTGAGGATATTACCTTTGGTATCCCACAAGTGGGCGGTTTTATCACCAATTGTCAGGATATGGCGACCATCCGGGCTAAATACTGGTTTTCTGACCTCTTTCTTAGGGGCTTGAAACTCGTTTAGAAGAGTGCCTTTGGTATCCCACAGGCGGACGGTTTTATCGGTGGTGGTGAGGATTTGGCGACTATCCGGGCTAAAGACTGCACGCTGGACTCCATACTTATCGTCCCGTAACTCTGCTAGTTGAGCGCTATTTTTAGATACGCTTTCCCGAAAAGTTTGCAGCGCTGCCATTTGCTGGGCTTGGGCAGCAATTGCTACTGATACATCCCACAGACGGGCGGTGCCATCAGAACTAGCGGTGAGGATTTGACTACCATCGGGGCTAAATACGGCACTTGTGATACCTCTTTCATGCCCTCGCAACGCAGCCAGGAGATTGCCTTTGGTATCCCAGATTCGGGCGATTGGGTCTATTCCATTTGCAGCTTCAATACTGGCTGTGAGAATTTGGCTGCCATCGGGACTAAAAACTGCACTGTGGAGATATCTTTCATCTTCCCGAAACTCTGTCAAGAGATTGCCTTTGGTATCCCACAGACGGGCGGTTTTATCTAAACTAACCGTGAGGATTTGACTCCCATCCGGGCTAAATACGGCTGTTGTGAGTCTCTCTCTATGCCCCCGGAACACAGCCAGGAGATTGCCTTTGAGATCCCACAGGCGGGCGGTTTCATCATTGCTAGCGGTGAGGATCTGGCGACCATCCGGGCTAAATACTACACTTCTGACCCCATCCTCATGTCCCCGAAACTCTACCAATAGATTGCCTTTGAGATCCCACAGGCGGGCTGTTTTATCGTTACTAGCAGTAAGGATTTGCCTGCCATCAGGACTAAATACCGCACTTGTGGCTATTCCCCCCCATACTTTCTCAGGTGGTTGCAACTCAGCTAGGAGATTACCTTTAAGATCCCACAGGCGGGCGGTATCATCACCACCACCATTACCACCAGCGGTGAGAATTTGGCGACCATCGGGGCTAAATTTTGCACTGTAGATTCCTAAAGAGCCACTCCCCCGCAACTGAGCCAGGAGATTGCCTTGGGTATCCCACAAACGGGTAGTGCTATCATTCGCATCAACACTACCAAAACTAATGGTGAGGATGTGACGACCATCGGGGCTAAATATTGCGCGGCTGAGCCCCTCCTGCCCCTGGAACTCGGTTAGGAGATTGCCTTTGAGATCCCACAGACGGGCTTTTTTATCCTGACTAGCGGTGAGGATTTGCCTGGTATCGGGACTAAATACGGCACTGAGGACATCACTATTGTGCCCTCGGAATATTGCCAGTTGAGCGTTATTTTTGGACACGCCTTCCTGAAGGCTTTCCTTGACAGCTATTTGCTCGGATTCGGCAGCAATTGCGGCTGACACATCCCACAGGCGGGCGATTTTATCCCAACCTAATGTGATGATTTGCCGGCCATCGGGACTAAATACTCCCCAGACGAGATCCTTATGCCCCCGCAATTTTGCCAACAGATTGCCTTTGGTATCCCAAATTTGAGCAGTTCCATCCATACTACTGGTAAGGATTTGGCGACCATCCGGGCTAAATCCTGTTGCAATCGAGACAGAACTCCAGTGGGAATCTCCATGCTGCCCGAACACAGCGAGGAGATTGCCTTTGGTATCCCAAACTCGGACTTGCCTACTATAGGTTAGGATTTGCCGACCATCGGGGCTAAATATTGCATTTTGGACATGATTTTCATGCCCCTGGAACTCGGTTAGGAGATTACCGTTGGTATCCCACAGGCGGGCAGTTTTATCTAGACTAGCGGTGAGGATTTGCCGTCCATCGGGACTAAAGACTGCATTGGCGACACGATCCTTATGCCCCTGGAATTCTTTGAGAAGATTGCCTTTGATATCCCATAAGCGGGCAGTTCCATCCGAACCTACAGTAAAGATTTGGCGACCATTAGGGCTAAATACAGCTTTTGGGCGGACTGGTGCGCTAATTCTTGCTTTATGCCCCTGGAATTCTTTGAGAAGATTGCCTTTGATATCCCACAACCTGACAGTTTCATTCCCAAAGTTACTACTGGTTAGGATTTTAGAACCATCGGGACTAAACACGGCACTTATAACTTCACCCCGCTCCTGATCCCCCCGGAACTCTTTGAGGAGATTGCCTTTGATATCCCATAAGCGGACTCCATACTCAGTAGTAGTGAGAATTTGGCTGCCATCAGGACTAAATATGGCTGTACTGAATCTGGTTCCTGGCAAGCCTCCCGATCTACTTCCCGCTTTATCTCCCTGGAACATAACTAGGAGATTGCCTTTGGTATCCCACAAGCGGGCGGTTTGATCGGCACTAGCGGTAAGAATTTGCCGACCATCGGGGCTAAATACGGCACTGGTTACCTTCTCCTCATGCCCCACAAACATGGCGAGTTGCCCGCCAAATGCTTGCACGGGTTGCTGCGTTCCTGATGGGTTGGGTTTTTCCGTTGTCGGTGATTGGGATGGTGTGGCAATCCTGGGTTGGCCGCTGATGGGGATGCTGTAGGTAGTAGCGAATACAACTCCCATCACCAGAGGGAGACAGCGATGCACTTTTCGGTATTTATCTGGCAGCATAATTGTTTTTTGGGAGAGTTAAGAATTGGGAGAGGGGGGTCAACTAAACCTGTCTCTAGCGAATCCGTAAAAGCCAAAAGCTATAGTTTCTTTTTGGATAGGCAAATCTGCTTAGCGTTGGCTCATTTTTTACAGAGGTCATCAAAATTAAGATGGGCTGGGGGTTAAGCTGCTACGCAGCTAAACCGGATAAAATAGCATTGCCTTTATTTTTGATTTTTCGATCCCATTTAATAACCATTTCTCCTTCATTTAATAATCT
>NZ_JAUBQH010000112.1:0-6982 GCF_036701145.1 Microcoleus sp. Pol17C6 | reverse complement strand
CGATATCCGCAATCACCTTGACAAGCTAGAACCTGGCAAAGGCAAGAACTCTTATACTTGCCCAGTGTGCGAAGGGAACAGGTTAACCATTGACCCCAAAAGCGGTAAATATAAGTGTTGGAGCGGTGGCTGTTCGACTGAAGATATCCGAGAAGCTATCCGACCACTGGCTGAATTCTTGGCCGAGCGCAACGGAGAGCAACCTGCACCCCAAGTTAAAAAACCAAAGGCTAAGAAAAAAGAATACCCACCCGCACCCATTCCGATCGGCGCAAAACTTCTCAAGTTACCCGCACCCGGAAAACCACCAGACCGGGAGCGGCTAACTTATTTTGTCAAAGACGTTCCGCGCAATGCGGCTCAAATTGCCTACAAATACAGCGACACTCAAAAGGTTTTGCGGTTTGAATGGCCAGAACCTACTCATCCCAAAGGGCGCGAGAAAACCTGCCGCCCAGTTCACATCGACCCCAACGGCAAAGAATCTATGAGCAAGGGTGATGTTCGCTGGCCGGCTTATCGGCTGGATGAAGTTGTTGGACTTTTGCAGACCGTCCCCGATAGCGAGCCCATTATCGTTCTGATGGTTGAGGGAGAACCCAACGTAGAACTTGCGCGGAGTGTCGGCATAGCAGCCCTAACCTTGCAAGGTGCTGACTGGAATCATCCCGAAATACAAATAATGCTAGAAGCACTGCGAGCGACGGGTACAAACGTCGTGATAGCAAAGTTGCGAGACAACGATGACGCGGGTATCAAAAAGGGTCAAGAAGTTTGGCTTCTTGCGCGTCACATCCAATTCCCTTGTGTAGTCATCGATCCGCGTGATATCTACCCAAATATTCCAGAGGCAGGTGATATTCGAGAAATCTTGGAAGCCATAGACAGTGAGGAATTTATTCAACGGGTGGAGGAAGCGGTCAATAGCGTTGCAAAGCAATCAACTCCTAATATTTCTTTAACTTCTCACCCGCGCACGCAAGAAAATGTAGTATGTTTGTCGTCCAATGGTAGCACAGGAGACTACATCCCAGATACCGCGCCGATTCCAGAGCAAAACTATGTGCAAAAAGCTGTCGAGGCACTGTATTCGGGCAGCCATTGGGTTTCTATAGCTGGTCAGCTTTACGGGTTCACGGGGACTCACTACGAGCTGCGACCAGAGACCATTGAGAAGCGACGCATCCTTGATTGGTTGAGCACTTACTCTGAATTCGTCAAAGGGAAGTATCGCTGTAACCGTGCGAATTCTGCCAGCGTCAACGAGGTCTATGCCTATGTTCTTCTGCGTGAGGCTGTAGACCCTAATACAATCAACCCCGATGGCTTAAATTGTCTCAATGGGGTGCTAAGAATTAATCCTGATGGTTCGCACTTACTCATGCCACATAGCCCTAGACAGGTTTATACCTATGTTGGTTGTAGGTATGACCCCAATATCGATGTGACGGATTGTGATCGCTTTCTAGAATGTTTGGAGCCGTCAGAGCGGGAAGTATTCTTGAGAACCGCTGCTGCTGGGTTGAATGTAAAACTTGTGCGTTCTAAGTTGACGGGCCGGGGCGTCAAAGGGCTGCTTTGTCAGGGCGAGGGTGCCAACGGGAAGGACACGGCGCGAACCATATTAGCCGCTGTATTTGGACGAGGGATGACTGGTAAATCGCTGTCTGACTTCCGAGCTTATGATACTGGTCGCAAGTTTTCTCTGGCAGGCATTGAGGGTGGTATCTGTAATTGGGCTTCAGAAAATACGGCAAAGGTTAATTTAGATGAGCTTCAGAGCCTTAAACAGTTTATTACTGGGGACATTCTTGACATTGAGCGCAAGGGCAAGGATGGCTATGAGTACAAGCCTGCTGCTATCTTTTTTGCAAACTGTAACAAGCTACCCGCCATCACCGGGGGAACGGCTGCGATTGATGACCGCTACGGCATATTGAGATTTAATAAGACCTACAAGCGCAACGCTGACCCGTCTCAGGGTGAATTAGAGGCTGACCCACGCTTTAAGGATGACGAGAATTTTATCCTTGAGAGGATTGCGCCGGCAATGCTTAACAAGATGTTGGAGCGGTTGCCACTGCTATTGACTGAAGGGATTGACTATAAAGCAACTCGTGAGGCGATGCGGGAAGCTCAGGAAGAGAGTCGCCACCTCTGGCAGTTTGCCCGTGAAGTTGGTTTGGAAGTTCAGGCAGGCGGTCGTGTCTGGGTTAAAGATTTGTGGGAGCAACTCCAAGCGTGGTATGAGGATGCAGGGATTTTAGAAAGAGATACTAGCGGCACCAAGGAGAAGTTGATTTGGAATGAACTTTCAAGTAAATACGACGCTCCTGTAAAAGCTATAAACCAGTTGGGGTCAAGGTTTAGTGAAATTTTCCCTAAGCTCCAGGTGTGCCGCCATAATGAACGAGACGAGATGGAGCGGAAAGGGCAAAGATATTTGCTTGGAGTTGGATTTGTACAAACCTCGCTACAGACTGCAAAAATTGCGTCACCATCGTCTCCAGTAGACACAGCAAGGAAAACCGCGTCACCAACTGCGTCACCACAACATACTGGTGACGCAGTTGGTGACGCAAAAACCCTCGCCCAGAGCGGTGGAGACGATGGTGACGCAATTTTTTCACCTTTCACGGAAGTTTGTAATTTACTCTCTCAACTTACCGATGATGAGCGGCGGAAGTTGGCAGATTTACTGGCACAACCTCAGCTATTGGCTTCCAAAGTTACTCCTGAAGATGCCCAGAAAATGCGAGATATAGCTGTGGACTTCTGGCCTGAATACTACCCAGAACAAATGCAAGCTCTCCAAACACAGATGTTTGGCTGGCAAGCACCAGGCAGTAAGTATGACGTAGCCACGCTTGCTGAATGGCTGGAAGGGGAAGAGGAAGTAGTTCGCAGTCGGATTGGTGAACTCATACATCACAGAGAAGGTTGAGGTCTAGCATCTCTTATTCTGAAAACTGCCGCTAGTGGGTTTGTGCCAGTAGTGGCAGTTTGGAGGATTAAGTGTAGTATGCCAGTTTGTAAAGTATTGTACCTAGGTATGTTACTTTATGAAAAGTATGTTATCGTGGTATTGTATCGAAAAAGTAACATACTATGGCTACTGACAAGAAACATATCGCCGTTTACCTTGCTCCCGAAATTGAGCAAGCATTGATTGCATTTTGCGAAGAGAAGGGCTTGAAATCCAAAAAAGGCACTATGTTCAGCGCCGGGGTAAATGCTGCACTAGCTGAATTCTTTGGCGTAGCGGGTACAGGAGAAAGTAACACACCATCGCAATCGAGTACCATACCCACTACGGCAAACAGTAACATACCTAGCTCGCTGAGTAACATATCGCCAATCTTGGAAAGTAACATACCTAGCGGAAGCTTTACGGTGGAGGTATTGCCGGGAAAACTCCAAGCCTGAGTGATGGTGAGGTTGAATCACTCAGGCAAGAATTAGTAGAAGCCCGTACCGACTATGCCAAGCTTCTAGAATCCAGTACCTATGTCACCAATAAGCTCAAGCAAGAAGCGCAGGAATTGCGATCGCAACTTGCGACAGAGCGCGCCGATCGGGAAGAAATCGAGGGTGAACTTTTTGCTTTAAAACAAAAATCAGCCACTGCCGGGAAAGATTTTCCTGACGCGGCCGACCTGCTTAACCAGTTGAAAGCCAAGCGGAAAAAATCCAAAACCGACTTGGCAGATATGGAAGCCATTTTAGAGATTTTGGAAAATTGAAGCCATAAAACTTTACAACCACCTCTTGACACGGTGGTTGTAAACCTGCACTGTAAAGGTAAGGAAGATTGATGCGCGACTGACAAGCGATTGGACCCGCTAGCCAAGTCACGACTTCCCCAAACCGTTCTCGTGAAACGTTTGGAGCTTAATAATTATGCCAACTTCGGCGCGGTTCCCTGAGGGGCGATCGCAACACTTTACATTTCCCCGGCGTGAACTCTTGCAGAGACTGGCATCGGTTACTTTGTTGTACCTAGTCCCGCGTCCTCAGTCTAAATATGGTTCCCCGCTATTTGTGATCGGTGATAAAGTCGCTGACTACTGGATTGATGAGTTTAACAAGGAGTGCATTGAGTACGGCAACGTGTGTGGTGTTTGTTGGCATCCTGACGAGAGAGAGTGGGCTTATTCAATCGAATGGACGGGCGGGGGGATGCCAGACTCTTGTTATCCGTGTTTTGACAACAATTTAACAATTGGCGGTGACTTGAGGCTTGTCAGTCATGCCTGAGCCGATGCGGTCACGCCGCCGAATCGAACACTTAAAGCAGCTTGCTTACGACTGCAATCTCACAAACGAGCAAGCACGAGAATTTGGAAAACTCACAGCAACAGCGACGTGGGAAAAGTTGCTGATGTCGCACGGGCTAGAGTTTGACCGCAAAACCGAACCGCGTGACACAGCATTACCCAGTCATGAACCTCCCCGCCAAATCAACCTACTTGAATGGGTAGACTTCGGGCAATTAATCGCTGTCAGCTTGGCATCGGTTGGGCTTGCTGTGCTTGTTTTGGGTTTGTGGCCTCGAATTAACCCGTTAAATCTTTTCCCTCCAGTCCGCATCAATATTCAAATAGGAGCATCAAAATAATGGGAACAATGACCCGACTGTTTGGCGGCGATGTTAGCGACGCCATCACGAGTAAATCTGAGAAACTGGCAGCGCCTACTGATGCCAAGGCAGTCACACCCTTAAATCCCGGCAACTTTGCTACCATCCGTACCGCAGCCATAATTGAAGCTCCGCAATATTTTAGTAAAGAGGAAGCCGACGAACGGAAAAAACTGGCGAAGGAAAAGATCGAAGGTGCAAGGTACACGAAAAAATACCTCAAAGCTACGAGCCAGATTGAGGAGGCAGATGCCACAGTACACGTAGCTTACCGCAAGCACCAAAGGGTACTCGCTACAACCGAATTTACAAAGAAAAAAGCCGATGTGGGCTTAGCTAAGCATTTACTGGGCTTAGCTCCTGGTTACGCCAAGCTAGGGGTAGGGCTTGAGAAAGCTGAAAATCGTGCCACTGAAAGGATTGCAGCAATTCAAGCCAAGCTTTTAGGAGGCACTGAGAAATGATTAAGGTGATCGCACTGGGGAATGCTTTTTTACTCACTGCGATTGCCAGCAGCCTTCTATGTTGGCTGGCATCGCTACATCCTTCTCTACTCCAATTCGTTCAAGCATTGTTTGCGCTCAAGCTTATCCTTTCTTGTTCTGCATGGCTTTTAGATGATGCCATCATCGCTATCCTAAAACTTGATTTGATGCAGTTTCGATTTCGGCTAATTGCAAGCACAGTCGGCGCTCTGGTCGGTGTGGGGGTGATGCTATGTCGCTCCTAAAAGTATCAGTTCTGAGCTTGTCAGGTGTTACCTTGTGGTTGCTTCCTCCTTTTGTTTTTTCCCGTCGAATCCCCCTGCACAATTTCATGCAAGGTGTTGCCCTGGTGTCTGGCTTCGCTTGCTATTTCGAGGCGCGCCGATGTGCTTTGAAGGTGGCGAAGGCGGAGGAATTCGAGGCACTGAAGCAAGCCGCTGTAGAGGCGGATGTTGTTCACGAATTATCAACCAGCATCTACGTTAGTGAGGAACAGCGCAAGAACGAGGCAGAACTGCTGATTGCGACTGACAAAAACCGAGAGCTGCTAGAGCGTACGCTGGCACTGAGTTCTGAAAATGAAGAGGAGAACGTTCAGCTAGCTGAGAACGACGCTGAGAACCAATTTCGAGAACGAATTTTGCAACTGCAAGCGCGGGGCTATGACAAGGCAAAAATCATCCTTGAAATCTGGGGAGCTTCAAAAGGTGGCTCCCAAAAATACAAGGATGCCGAGGCTGAATACAAGCGCTTAGTTGGGGAAGAGTAAACGTGGGCCGGGAGGGGGCTGGCTTATGGCCTGCCTCCCGGTCACGAATTGCAACCGGGTCTAGTGATACCCGGTATACACCCAAAAAATAAGCATAAAAACTTAGTCAGAAAGCAGCAAAATATCCCAAAAACTGCTTTTTCTGAAACCCTTTCCCAGCAAGCGTTTCTCTCCAAAAACTCACTCGTCGGTACTATGTACCGATGTGGTAGAGACTGGTTAGGAAAATAGAGGTAATTTTCCAGCCAAAATCTGTCTAAAATTTCGGACAAAGTTCTGCCCTCGCTCTCTCCAAAAAATCATTGGTCGCCCTTAAGGGCAATCACGCAGAGACCGCTTAGCCAAATCCTTGTCTAGCAAGCGTTTCTCTCAAAGAACTCACTCGTGGATGTTAATACCCATGTGGTAGAGACTGGCTAGGAAAAATCGGCCCTCAAAAAACTCCATTTACCGCGAAAATTATGCCCACAGGAAAGCCCAAAGTCGGAGTAGTTTACAAGTCAGCGGGCGCACCCGTAGACCCACCCAAGTGCATACCTGCAAAAGCCTATGAGAGGAAATACTTTGTATCGCTTTCTCAAATCAAGAGGTTGCTGGCAAAGAAGCTGCTGTGTGGAGTGAGGTACAAACGGCGGTTGTTTATTGAAGATGTACCGCCACCAATTTAATCGAAATTCAATGGATCAAGCATTGCTACAATCAATCACAAGCCCTACCTGCAGCAACACCGTACTCCTTGCTGGGGGTAGGCATCGTGAGATAAGGCAAATAGATCGGGCGAAACCAATGAATCAATGCAGCGTAAATTTCCGCACTGACAGGGCGGTTCCTTTCTGTATGCCCTAAATCTTTTAATCATTTGTAAACACCAAAAAACCGTTGCTTTCAATTGGAACCTGAGCGCAACGGTTTTGAGGATTCATCCACATTCAACTCGCCGTAGGGACGAGCTAAATTTCATGTACGACAATTCTACTCCGAACAACGGGCAAAATTCAAGCACAGCTTCATTCGATATCCGCAATCACCTTGACAAGCTAGAACCTGGCAAAGGCAAGAACTCTTATACTTGCCCAGTGTGCGAAGGGA
>NZ_JAUBQH010000184.1:0-1035 GCF_036701145.1 Microcoleus sp. Pol17C6 | reverse complement strand
ATTCTTTTTTCTAGGTTCAGTTTTTTACCTTCCGGTTGTGGTTCAGTGAACCGCTTCCCTTCTGGCGCTTTATTAATGTATCAACTCTCCCCAGGGTTGTCAAGCGTTTTGCGAAAATATTTTTGAGTTTTTCTTGAACCTATACGCACGAAGGGTTTCGGCTTTCCTTCACTGCTCCGACCTCCGCTGGCTGACTCCTCTCTTAACTATGGGGTCTTTTTTTTGGGCAAAAAGGGACTTTTGGGGCAGACTCTCTCCCACGCAGGGCTAGAAGAATTCACTGGTTCAATATGATGATGCGGCTTACTGGGACTAGAGCTAAGGCAAAATCCATTGGTGTCAACTTAAACTTAAGGATGCCATCGCCCTCAACCAGGCGCTCGTTCTTAACCTCTACCACGCGATACGCGATATTAACCAAAAATCACACTCGTTCTTACTGGGGTTACAATCCGAGAGAGTAAGTATGAGAACTCCTGGAAGCGTGATGAAATTTTATGAGCGGAAAACGCCCAGCTCATTCAGGTAATCCAGACTGGGGTCGAGCCACGCAACTACCGAGTCCGCCGATGGCACCAAGAGAAGCTCTGCTACGGAAGGGGCTGAGTCTTGAAATCTTTAAGGCGTCATGCTTAACAGCAGGAGACAAAAAACGGGGCGATGGCCTCCCGCCTCGCAAGCTACGATTGTTGAACTTACCTGTAGACATCTCCCAAAACTCGCAAAGCTTATCTGGCAAACGCTTTGCCAATTATAACTCTTCTCAAAAATCTCTGCTTTCTAACATGGGTTAATCCGGGTTTGAGCTAGTTTCAGTTAATTTAGAACCCCAATCTAGATAGGGTAGCACTGCAATTTAGACCCCACTGTCTTCTAGTTTTAATTGTGGCAGTATTAAGGCTCCCACTCGCAACCTGACTAACCCGCAAATTGTCAGAATTACCTGCTCATATCAGGGTTATACCATTTTTTTAAAGATGTGATAGAGATAAAGAATGTAAAATCCAAGACCATCCGGTGAGAAAACCAATGACG
>NZ_JAUBQH010000014.1:88737-117788 GCF_036701145.1 Microcoleus sp. Pol17C6 | reverse complement strand
GGGGTACGACCATACATTTTAACTATTTGATGACTTCAGGAATATTATACTAGGGCTAAAGTGATGAAAGAGCGTTAGTCATTAGTTATTTAGTAGCAATTAGCAATTAGCAATGCCCCATGCCCCATGCCCCATGCCCCATGCCCAATAACTACTCTTCTTGACACTCCCCTGGCTAAAGCCGAGGGGATTCTTGATTCGCAGAATCAACTTGCCGATGCAGAATTACTTCAACATCGGTAGCGGTCAACTCTCCACAAGCGTTCGGATCTAAGATCCAAGTTCCGACGTGCCCCGCCGTACTCAATCCCCGACTTAGGATTACTTTAGCTGCGTTGTGATCGCGATCTAATACACATCCACACCGACAAGCGTGAGTTCGCGTTGATAGACTTTTCTTAACAATGGTTCCGCAGCTAGAGCATTCTTGACTCGTCCCGTGGGCTGGTACGGCAATTGTAATTCTTCCGAATACTTTACCGAAATATTCCATCCACACTCGAAACATATACCAAGATGCGTCGTTAATCGATTTAGCTAAGGAGTGATTCTTCACCATGTTTTTGATTCTCAAATCTTCATAGACTACACAGTCGTTTGACTGGATGACGCATCTTGCCAATTTCACAGCAAAATCTTTACGCTGTCTACTTATTTTGAGGTGGCGTTTCCCTAGAATTACCCTAGCTTTTTTTCTATTTTCTGAACCCTTGACTCGCTTTGAAAGCCGCCTTTGGGCTTGCTTTACTCGGCGCTCTCCTTTGCCCAAAAAACGCGGATTTTCGACTGTAACACCCTTAGAGTCTGTGTAGAACTCTTTGAGCCCCACGTCTAATCCAATAGCATTACCTGTAACTTCAATCTTCTCGGAACGGTCAACTTGAATGCAAAACTGGATGTAGTATCCATCGGCTCGTTTGACTAAGCGCACTCGCTTAATTTGGCTAAACTGATAGAAATGTAAGTCTCGCGTTCCTTTCAGCTTGAGTTTTCCGATGCCTTTTTTATCGGTAAAAGTGATAGATTTTCGGTCAGTTGCCATCCGCCACCCGGTCGTTTTATATTCGACCGAGCGATTGTCTTTCTGAAACTGCGGAAAACCCTTTTTTCCGGGAATTTTCTTTTTACAGTTGTCGTAGAATCGGGCGATTGCCGACCACGCTCTTTCTGCGCTTGATTGTCGAGCCATGCTGTTGAGTTCATCGCAAAACGTCCATTCTTTAGCTAAAACAGCACTGTACTTATTCAAGTCATACTTGTTGACTTTTTGGTTTTCCATCCAAAAGCGCAATGCTTTGTTACGGATGAATTGTACTGTTCTAATTGCTTCGTCTACAGCGGCAAATTGCTGCTTTTTTCCGTATGCTTTGAATTCAAAAACTAGCATGACTTCGACCTCATCACGATCTCCTTATGCTAACAACATCCGCTTAATATCGCTTGAGTTGTTCACAAAGCTTTACACGTAAGTTTCGTATACTATAAAGTTAGTCGTAAAAACTGGGTTCTAACAAAGGAACTGGGAGGCTAAAGCCTCCTTCTGCTTTTCATCCCCGGACTAAAGTCAATACTTCGGACAGTTTTTAAAGAGGGATACGAGCGCAATAAAACAGAGACGTAAAAAAAGTGAGTGCAATCTGAACCCCAAACAAACAGAAAAAAAGGCACTCTTTTAGGTTAAGCTATAAAAACACACAAGCTCAACAGATTGCCTAATGAATGTTATGGAATCCATCTTACAACAAATGCCAGGGATTAGTCAACCCCAAAAGAAGTTTTTAATTACTTTATTCTCAACTATTTTGCTCCTCTATGGTAAGGTCAACTTCACGAATCTCAGTCGTTATAGTTGTTTGAGCGAAAAAACCTACCGTCGTCACTTTCTCAAAAGCTTTAACTTCCCACAATTTAATCAATATTTCCTCAAAGAAGCCTTAAATCCTGAACACACAGTCATTGCTGTTATTGATTGTTCTTTTTTAAGAAAAAGTGGCCAAAAAACTGACGGTAAGGCTTACTTTTATAATGGTGTAGCTGGTAAATCGGAACAGGGGTTGGAAATTTCTGTGATTTCTATTGTCGAAATTGAGACTCGTTTATCTTATAGCTTAAGCGTGCAACAAACTCCATCACGTCCTCAAATAAAGCCCGGAAAAAAACTGCCACAAAAACCGAAGAAGAGCAGCTCAAAAAAATATTGCAAAAAACAGGAGTCTCAAAGCTCAACGCCTGACATCACAATAGTTGATGACGGGAGCAAAACATCTAAAGAATACTCGTTGTTACTTCCCAACTTCTGTACGTTATTTGGTGGCTGATGGCTATTACTATCGCTCTAAATTCTGGGAGGCTGTACGGCTGTACGGGACTTAAATTTAGACTTTATTGGCAAGTTAAGAAGTGATGCTAACCTGCGCTATTTCTATACAGGTGAACAAAAGAAGCTGGGAGCTCCACGTAAATATGATGGTAAGGTTGACTGCCATGATTTGAGTCGTCTTAATTTTGTTAAAGACCTAAAACCGGGAGTTTCATTATATACATTGAAGGTGGGTCGTTGTTGTTTGAATTGCCCAATTTGTTTGGTTTGTATCTCTGAGGTTCAAGCCAACGGTAAAATCAAAAATGCTTTATTGTTTAGCACTGATATTCACCTACCACCTGAGCAAATTCTTGAATATTATCAGGCTCGCTTCCAGATTGAATTTATTTTTCGTGATGCCAAGCAATTTACAGGATTGTCTGATTGTCAAGCTCGTCATTTACCACGGCTTGATTTTCATTTTAATGCCAGTCTAATTGCCTTAAACTTAGCCAAACATGAACTTTCTAGTTGTCATTCATCTGCCAAGTCGTTTGTGTTTTCTATGGCCTCTTATAAACGTCTGGAATTCAATAAGCATCTACTTTGTACCTTTATTGATAAGTTAGATTTAGACCGGGATTTGATTTTAAATCACCCTAACCTTCCTTCAGTCTTGTCTTATGGTACTTTGGCTGCTTAAAAACTGTCCGGACTATTGTAAAGTCACGGGGTTTTCATGCTTGATCGTTATAATCAATCAAAACTTGAACCCAGCTTGGCGGCCGCGGAATTGGATTTCCCAAACGATCTAATAGCAGCAAAGCTACTAAATGCACTACAAATAAATAGACAATATTGTTAACCAAAATCATCCCGGCGGCGATCGCCGCAATTGTGTTCAAACTCGGTACATTAAGCCAGCCCAGCTTCACAAACACCCATTCCACCATCTCTGTTACCTGGGCCGTTACGTAAACCCATAGATCTTGACCCACCAACGCTGACAGCAGCCAAAACCGAAAAAAGAAGCCTACAGTACCAATGAGAGCGCCCACACTAATAGAGAGTGACCAACTCGCTTTGCGCCTCCAAAGTCCTCCCAGCGCAACTCCCATAACTCCAAAAGGGATCACGTATAAAATGCTCCGCGTCGGGCCCATCAGTACCGACAGCAGCAAACCCGATACCAAAGCTGCCATCCAAGCTGCTCGGTTGCCCCAACGCAAGTAAACTAGGGCGATGGGTATCGGGAAAAAAACCCGCAGCAAAGGCCCTAGCGGAAAGTAATAATTTACCAGCCAAATTAAGCTAGCGGTACTTGCCAAAAAAGCCGTTTCTACAAGCCTTAAAGGCGCTTCCCCAGAGCCGCGCTTCCCCGGATCTGGATTTGGGCGATCGCCAGCCATTGCTGAAATATCGGCGGTTTGCGGCTCGTTATTTGTACTAGGAGAATTACTCGAATTAGACGCAGCATCTGCTGACAAAAAATCACTCATCCGATTTTAGATTTTAGATTTTAGATTTTAGATTTTACGGGACTTAGACCCGATACGGCTGATTCCCGATTTTAGATTTTAGATTTTAGATTTTAGATTTTAGATTTTACGGGACTTGCGCCCGATACGGCTGATTCCCGGTTTCACTGTTTGGATGCCTCGCCGCCAAATTTAATATTGCTCGCAGAAACCGGGTTTAGGTAGGAACGCAAGTCTTATTTTAGATGGATTTTCTCAGCAAAAATTTTCAGCAGCATTATTTTTCGATTTTGACTTCCTGGATTACCAAAACCGAACAAGATGCGTGGTGAACGACATAATTGCTGACGCTGCCGAGGAAAGCTTCTGCGAACCCCGTGCGGCCACGCCTCCCCAACACTATTAAATCTGCGCCCCAATTTTCCGCGGCTTCACAGATACAATGCCCCGGATCGCCGTCCATTTTGCAGTCAAATTCTACCTGCAATCCTTTGTTTGCTGCAGCGTCGCAGTAATTTTTCAGCAAACCAGAAGCGTGTTTTTCCTCCCTTTCCAGCCGCAAACGTTGAGCTTGATAAGCTTGATCCATTAACTCGACATTCATGCCCAAATCTACCGGAATTGGCACTGCCGTCTCCCCCATGGTGCTGACAGTAACGCAGTTAAATAGCATCACCTGGGCGCGATCGTTGAGAGCTAATTCTAAAGCTTGAGTGAAGACGCGGTGGCCCAGTTCAGAATCATCTAAGGCGGCGAAAATTTTCTTAAAAGTCACAGCTTTACCTCCTGCGGAAAATCATTCATATCAGTTAGTTAACAGAGAGTGCTTTTGAATTAGATTCAATAAAAAAAAGCAAACTCTGATACTTCTAGACTAACAGACGCTCTAAGGCGTGCAGGTCGGGAATGCACAAAACGTCACGTTCGCGCTGAATAGTTCCTTTTTTTTCCAGCTTGCTCAGCACTCGCGTTACTGTTTCGCGAGCCAGCCCGCTGAGGCTGCTTAATTCTCTGTGTGGCAGGTTCGGTATTTCTGTACCTCCTGTTTCCAGGATTTTTTTGCCTTGCCCCTCGGCCAAAAATAAGAGAATATCTGCTACTCGCGAGGTACTGTCGGACTCTCGCAAACGCAGGCGGCGGTTGACTTGTCGCAGGCGACGCGCCATCAGTTGAGCTAGGCGAATGCCTGCTAGCGGCTCGGTATGAATGAGCTGCACAAAATCCTGAGATGGCATATTGCCGATCAGTGTCGGGGCTAGGGTGATCACATCTGTCGATCGCGGTGCTTCTTCGATCGCGGCCATTTCCCCGAATAATTCTCCTTTCCCTAAAATATTCAGTGTTACTTCTTTTCCGTCTAGGTTGTAGGTGCGAATTTTCACCCAACCATCCAATATAAAATACACTGATGTTCCCCAGTCATTTTCGAGTAAAATCACTTGATTTGACGGATGACTGCGGGTAACGATGTGGACAGTTGCTCTCTCGATTACAGGATCGGGTAATCCTGCAAAAAAAGGAGTAGAAACTATCAATTGATTTATATTAGAATTCGGATCTCGGGTGTTAAAGCGGTCTTCCATGAGGCCATCATTTTAATTTATGCGCTTGAGCTGCGCTGGGCAGTTACAAATAGCTTGCAGCCGAGTCATTCGATTTGAGATTCAAGATTTGAGAAACAAGGATCTAAAATCGGCAATTTTACCTCTAAAGTTTTGCGGTCAAAGGCTCAATATGGTAATTAATAGCCTCAAGCTCTGATTGGGAGCTAGAAACTAAAGAATATACCATAATTTTTTAGATATATACCACTGAGCAAATTTTATTAACAAAATTTTAGCAATGTGGCAAACGACTGAGCTGATCGAATTACCTTTGAAAGCACTCGCTTAGAAAGCTTAACACTGGTGAGAGATTTGTTGTCACTAGGCCCTGCTGTCGAGAAGGCAGAGTCCACGAGCACAAGCCTGCAAGCACGGTAGACAGATCCCAAATCCGAGCAACTGCCTAGAACCTGGCAAATGTCAGCACGATCGGCAAAATCCACAGCCATTGCGAGCCTAAAGACTGGCGCTCTTGGCGAGCCAAACCCACCCACTTCCCAGCAAACTTTTCTGCTACCCCAAGATTATTGTACCATTAGTATCTAGCCACCAATACAGATAAAAGGCTATGATAAAAGGTTACTCAAACCGACTGTAGGGGGACAATCCCGAATCTCGGTATCCCAAATCGCAAATTGTTTGAGGTTTTTTCCAAGTCGGTGAAAGATGAAGACATAGTGGCGCGCCGCCATGCTAACGAAACTCGCGGTGACAGTGTGCGGCCCGCCGTTCAAGCAGGTGAAGGCAAAAGTTCGTCGGGATGGATCGCAGCTCTTCCGAGCAGGAATCAGCCTCCGGGCAGGGAAACTCGCCCCTGAGCCGCAGAATTTGACAGCACTTGCAATTGATAGAAGCAGGCATTTGGTTCGGAAGTACCGGCTAACCTATCATAGGCAATAGAAGTTATCCGAAGACAAAACGTTAATTAACAGTTGTCAGAAAATATTAGTGAATTATTGACGGACTCGCATTCAGATTATTCTATCTATTGGCATCGCTGCCGCCTGACTTCAGTCTTTTTTCGGTAAAGTTTCTCCCAAGCCGCATTCCCAGAGGTTCCGCCCTTGAATTCTCAGAAGTACAAAATTCAAGCACTGATTGCTGAGATAGACGAGGTACTCAGCAAGCCCGCACCCCGCTTGCCTTGGACGGGTTCTCTTGATACTGTCCACCAGCGCCAACTTTTAGAGCGAGTTCGTGCTTATCTGGTTTCCTCAGACTCAAAGCTAACAGCCCCAAAGGCCCCCGCGCGCCCAAATGTCCGCCCCGAACCAGTTCCAGTTCCCAAAGTGCCTCTGTCCCCCCCTCGCCCCTCAGCAGCAGAGCAAATCATGCTTGCCGTAACCGGAGAAATCAGCCACCTGCGTTCCAGCCTGACAGGGCCGCTCCAAGAAGACATAGAAGCTCTGCGGCAAGAGCAGCAAGCTCTAATTCAAGAAATCAAACAGCTAGAAGCAAAACGGCAGCAGCAACAATCCCTAGCTCAGCAACAAGCCAACCAACAGCAAATCATTGGTGAATTCTTGCAGGTACTGACTGCCCGCTTGGAAGAAACCTTGACTAGCGATTTCTCTCAAATTCTAAGTTCCCTAGAAAATCAGTTATTGCAAAGCAGCGCAGCACCATACTCTTTGGGCAGTGCGCCTGATGAACAATCGGCTATTGACGTAACACTTAACCGACAAACCTCAGAAGAACACCCGCTGCTGACGCCGGCTCAGAGGTTGGAGCAAATGCAACTGTTCCAATCTCATGCTGACAGTCTGCTGATGAGTCTCGATTCTAGGATGGCTATCGTGTTCGAGGCTTTGCAAGCAAATCTGCAAAGCTATCAAGCTTCCTTGAGACAAGAACTCGAAAATATGTACGGTTTGAGCCAGCAGAGCGAGGCGATGTTCGCGGCTTTGGTCAACCACTTGGCGTCACAGTTGGGGCGAGAAGCGTCTTCCTACGTTCAACAGCCGATCGATTTAGCAAATAATCTCGAAACCGTCACCCCAACCGCAGCCGATCAATCTTCTGTCGCTCCCGCCCTTTCAAATACTGCGATCGAGCACTCAGCCGCAGAGACTCAGACGGGAGACTCGGTGCAGGAAATTCGCACCGGTGAATTCGGAGAACAAGACAGATTTCCCTACGCCGGTACAGAAATTTCTCCGCAATACGGACAGTTGAGGCGCGAACGCGACCGCATTCAATCCCCTATTTTGCTCCCGGAGTTGGAAGATAATTTGTTGGGTTCTACACCAGAAATATCTCGAAATGCAACTCGATTTACTGGCGGTGAATCTGAGAATAGGTTAACAGAAAAAGAGGAAGAGATTGAGGATTTGTATGCAAGTTTGTTCGCTGGAGAAGCGGTTCCTGAAGTAGAATTACAAAGCGAAACTTTCCCGGTAGAGAATACTGTAATTGAGACCAAAAGTGAAGGTGTAGAATATCAATCGGCGACGGATAAAGAAACTGCCGAGTCGCTAAAAATGACCGAAGATTTGTTTGTAAATTTGCTGGAGGAAGGCGAATCTCTGGAAGAGATTTTAGTAGATGAAGATTCAGACTTTGTAATGGGTAATTCTGTAGACGCTCTAACTTTAGATAGTGCCGATTTATTTGAACCGCAAGTGGCAACCTTACCTCAAGTTTCAGCAGCACCACCCTCAACTGCTGAGTTGCAAATTGACGCGGACGATCGAGAAAATCTAGAAACGGTTCAAAACCGAGGCGAGCAGTTCGGCGCTACTGTCCCTCAATCAGCAGCTTTGCCGTTGAGAACGCCTGCCGAAATTAGCCCAAACCTCCCCAGTGCCGAGTCCCGTGTGCCGAGTGCCGGTGACGTTCAAACTGGCGAGTTCGACTCATCCTCGCAACGGCTTGATGATGGGTACATCCAAGCTTCGCCGGACGAGGATTTGCTGCCTGTCGAGGCATTAGAAGATGACCTCGATCGAGCTCTAAATTTGGACAACAATACTCTGGAACTTTTGGAGGCAGACCTCTACAATCTGGAGGGATTGGAAAATACTAGCTTCGGGCGATCGAATTTCTCAGCCGCTAACAACTTGGATTTATCGGCGAGTCCCCCCGAAGGCATTGCAAACAATCCCTTTGCGGAGGCGGCAGAGGAAGAACTCGGCACGCTGGAGGATTTGTTCTCCGATGTGTTGGAACTCTCCTCGGATGATGAACCCTTTGTTTTGGAAGACGAACTTGAGGATGATTTGTTTGCTGAGGAAGACGAATCGAATTTGACCCTAGACGAGATTTTGGCTAGTTTGAGCGAGACCGATCGACCTTTGACTGATTCTCCCCCTGCAGAAACTGCCGAAACTAACGAACTGGGATCGAGTCCTCCAGAAAGTAAAAAAAAAACCTAATTTCGACAGAGAGTAAAGCAGGAGTTGTTGAGGGGAAAACCGATTTTAGCGAGTTTGCCGGGACACAGCAGCAAGACTCGGCTGGGCATTCTGCAGCAGGTGCGATCGCCCCATCCAGAGAACGCCGGAATTCTAGCTGGTATTTGGGCATTGATTTCGGTTCCAGTGGCCTGTCTGCGGCTTTGCTCGATCGCACCAGCGGCGAGTTGCACCCGATTTACTGGGAAGCATCGCAGGCTGAGGGTTCCCCAGCAGACGCCAGCTTTCGGATTCCCTCGGCTGCGGTGCTGGCGGAAACAGCCCCAGGTAGCCCCGGGTCAGAGGTGACAGTCAAGTCGGTGGGATTCCGACCCCAGGCTTTGGCTGCTGGAGAATTTTTACTGGAAAATTTTAAATTGCCTTTAAAGGTGGGCATTCCTTATCAGCGGGAGGCTGCTGGGATGTACGAACCGCTGTTGCAGTGGTCGCCCTTGCAGGCTTTTTCGATCGCCTTGCCGCTGCAATGTGTGCGGGCGCTGCTGGCTACTTTGAATCCGAGTTTGCGGGGACAAAAATTTGACGGATCGGGGGAAGTTTTGGATTCTGCACCAAGGACGATTTTTGCAGGATTGCCAGTTTCCAATTTAATTTGTAGGGCTTCGGGACTAACGCCAGAAACTCTCGATGCGGCGCTTTTAGACTTGCAGGGTGTAATTTTGGGGACTCCTGCGGGCTGGTCGGATGTTTATATGTTCAATCTGCGGGAGGCGGTTTTAGGCGCGTCTCTGGTGGCTTCTGGTTCGCAAATTTTTGTGGTGGAAGATGCGATCGCCACTTTGCTTGCGGCTGTAACTCCTGTGAAAAATGGCATGGAAGTCGAGTCGTCAGCCGTGGATTCTACTAAGGGCGGTGAAGAAGCTGCACCGCTGACTGTGAATGCTTCGTCTTTTAGCGGAGGAACTTTGATTTTGAATGCGGGGGCGGCGACGGTGGAATTAGCTTTAGTTGAGTTGCCGTCCAATCTTCAAGATTTAACTCGTGCTGATTTTACTTGCGAGAGTTTTGGTTTTGCGGGCGATGCTTTCGATCAGGATATTATCTGTCAGTTGTTGGCTAAAAATGAAACTTGGGGAATGTCGATCGATTTGCCACGTCCGGGGCATCCAGATTTGCCGAACCGCTATCAATTGGAGCAGCGGTTACAAGGTTCTGCTTTTGGTCTGCAATTGTTAGAAGCAGCAAAGCAAATAAAAGTTATTTTGCAACATCAAAAAAGTTTTGCTTTGGATATTGGCCAGCAGCATTGGGATGTGAAGCGCAAAGATTTAGAAAGTCTGGTTTTAGTGCCTTTTGTGCAGCAGTTGAATCGTGAATTGAATGCTTTGCTCAGCCGCGCGGGAATGTCGCCGGCGGGGATTAATCAGGCGATTTGTGCGGGGGGTATGGGTGCTTGGCCTGCGATCGCCCGCTGGTTGCGGCAGAAGCTGCCGAATGCGATCGTGGTTCAAGACCACGAATTGCAGGTCGATCGAGATATTTTTGAGCTTGATAATTCTGCATTAAATTCTGTATCTCAAAGTACAAATTCCCCCCCAAAATTTGGTCGAGTTGCCTGCGGGTTGGCGAGTTTGGCTCTCTATCCTCACATTTTGGATGTGTCGCAACAGCAGTACAGCGACTTTTTTCTGCTGTGGGAATTAATGAAGGTTTTGGGCGGGGAAACTTTGAGCTTTCAGGAAATTTTGCAGTTGTTGGAACGCCAAGGCGTGAATACCCGTACCTGCGAACCCCGGATTTTGCGGATTTTGGAAGGAAGTTTGCCGGCGGGACTTGTGCCTGCGGAGGAAGATTTCATGCTGCTGGCCGAGGAGTCGAGGCAAAATCCTGATTGGGAAGCAATTTGGGCTGAGCCACTTTTCTTTGAAGATGTCGCGCGGGGTTATCGGTTGAATCTCGAACACGCCTTTGTTGTTCGCGAATATTTAGGCAAACTCGCCTCTAGCAGCCAGCAAAAGTTGTTAGAGCCGCTAACACTTGCTTGGGATGTTCGCACTGATATTTATCGCTAAACGGCAAAAAACCCGGTTTCTCAGTAGAATCCTCCCTGTCTTCCGGGAAGAGTCCTAGTCGAAACCAGGTTTTTTTGCGTCCAGGACTAACTTTTTTCTGTAAATGTACGTAAGTTTACATAAACTTTATACGTTTTTATAAAAAATACATAGAAACTTTATAAAAGTGTTATTGGTTTTTAAAGATTGTGCAAAGCTCAGCATTTCAGGTTCTGCAGATTTGAGATGGCTAATAAGATGGACGTAAGAGATCGTTAAACTTGAGACAAATCACATGAAATTTCCGATGGGTGCCTCGTCGAAATCATCATTATCAGAAATGCTGTCCTTATTTTTTCAAGAATATACTTACAAAGTCTGTGTATCAAAACAACAGCATCACCGCTCCGTAACGAGCAAGGTAAAACGGTCGATCGATATTTTGGGTGCGCTGCTGGGACTGGCAATTACTGCTGTGGTGGCGGTGCCGGTGGCAGTGGCGATGCTGTTGGACAATCCGGGCCCGCTGCTTTACAGTCAAGTCCGCTGCAGCTTCAAAGGGCGACATTTCAGAATATGGAAATTTCGATCGATGGTTGTCGGTGCAGAAAATCTCAAACATTTAGTTAGCAACCAAGCCAAGGGTCACATTTTTAAGAATGAAAATGACCCGCGAATTACCCGCGTCGGCCGCTTCTTGCGGAGCACAAGTTTGGACGAGTTACCTCAATTCTGGAATGTGTTAGTTGGCGACATGAGTTTGGTGGGAACTCGACCGCCAACTCCCGATGAAGTTGCTGCCTATGACGAGTTCCACTGGCAACGTTTAAATGTCAAACCAGGTCTGACTGGGGAGTGGCAAGTCAACGGACGGTCTAGAGTTAAAGACTTTGACGAGATTGTGCGCATGGATCTCGACTATCAGGGCAAGTGGTCTGTTGTCTACGACATCACTCTGATTTGCAAAACAATTTTGGTTGTCTTGAGTAAAAACGGTGCGTGTTAATAGACTTACTGTTTTGGGTTGTTTTTGGATTTAAAATTTTAGGAAAAAACACGGGATGAAATAGTTGGAAACGGATTAAATATATGTTAATAGAATTAGCGATTGGTGACGCTTACGGTGCGGGTTTTGAATTTGTTGACAAGGATATGATCGAATTGTACAACAATCTCAACGGTTACATCAAGCATCCCCGTCACGACATCCAGCCTGGATGCTACACAGACGATACGCAGATGAGTTTAGCCGTCGCAGAAGCTATCGTCAGCCGAGAACCTTGGACACCAGAACTTTTAGCCAGCAAATTTGTTGCAGCTTTTAACCGCGATCGGCGATTTGGTTATGCTGGGAAGTTTTACAATTTTTTGCTACAAGTTCAAGACGGAAAAGAATTCTTAGAAAAAATTTACTCTGCTAGCGATAAAAGCGGATCGGCGATGCGATCAGGCCCCATTGGCATTTTTCCTACTATTGAAAAAGTCATCGAAAATGCTACCGTTCAAGCTGCAATTACTCACAATACTCCTGATGGCATTAAAGCAGCTATAGCGGCCGCTTTGATGTCCCATTACTTTATTTATCAGCTAGGTTTAAAGAAGAATTTGGGAAATTTTCTAGAAAGGCACGTCGCTGGTGAGTGGTCGATACCTTGGCAAGGAGAAGTCAGCGTTAAAGGTTTGGACTGTGTTAGAGCAGCTATTACTGCGGTCATGCGAAATGATAGTATGAGCAAACTGCTCCAAGATTGCATTGCTTTTTCGGGAGATGTTGATACGGTAGCAACTATTGCTTTAGCTGCTGGTTCCTGTAGCAATGAAATTGCCCAAGACTTGCCAGAAAATCTGGTACAAGGATTAGAAAATCAATCTTACGGCAGAGATTATATCAGAAAACTGGATCGACAGTTAATGAATTGCAGGAGCGACTTCTGACTTCTTCCTGAGATAGGTTACATCCGTTAAATCCCTTACACTGCTTCGTTGCCGAACTTCTTTCTATTAGGACTAAGACCAACTGTCACAAATAGGGTTAAATTTTAGGTATGTAGTTGCGCTTTAGCGCTCTTAGCTTAGGAAAGAGCGCTAAAGCGCAACTACATACCTTTGTTTAATGTTCCAGTTAACCTTAGCCCTATCTATTATGAATTTGCCTAATTTGATTACTTTTTCTCGCTTGCTTGGAGTACCTTTCCTGCTCTACGGTTTGTACGACCCAAGCGCTCAAAGCCGCTGGATTTGCACCGCAATTTTTGTGGTAGCTGCAGCTACTGATTGGCTGGACGGCTATTTGGCTAGGAAGCTGAATCAAATTACCGATTTGGGTAAGTTTCTCGATCCTTTGGTGGATAAATTGTTGGTCCTCGCGCCGCTTTTAGTGTTGATTGAGTTGGGCAGAGTCCCGGCTTGGGGGGTGTTTTTGATTTTGGGCAGGGAGTTGACAATTGCGGGGTGGCGTGTTAATAAAACTACGATTTCGGGAGCTAATATTTGGGGGAAGTTGAAAACGGTAAGTCAAATTGTGGCGATCGCACTTTTAATTGCTCCTCTGTCTGAAGCGTGGAATTTTCCCGCATTAATTGCTTTTTGGGTTTCTGTGGCTTTAACTTTGATTTCTGGCGCTATTTATCTGTGGCCGGAAAAGACTGCTGAGGAGAAGTAAATCGGTTTTATTTAAACCGCAGATGAACGCAAATAAAAAACTTCGAGGCCAGCGAACGCCTCAATAGACCTGTTTTTGAATTGGCCAACGGTATTGATCGGCTCAATCCCAACCACGGTTGCTCAAAACCAAAGCTTAATCCAAACGACTATCCCACAGGCCGATAAACTGGTCACTCCCAACAACAGAAGCTAAATCCGGCCAGAGGGTTTTTTCGACTCCCTCCATGTTAGTACCAATTTCACCGCCGTAAAGCAAGATGCGGCTAAGAGCGTTGTTAAAGAGGCGACAGGCGACTTCTGGTAGGTGCAAGCATCCAGCACAAGCTCCGCCTAGCCTTTCTTCGCAATCGGGATCGAACATACAGTCTCCCCGCTCTTGTAGAAGGCTGTTGAATGCCTGATCTAAACGCTGCTCGAAGAAGGTTTTCAGTCCTCCCAGTGAAAACTCTTGAAGGCGATTGACAAAGATGATGGTTTGGTTGAGGCTTAGCAGGAGATGCTCAGAAATAGCCGTTTCACCAAAGCTACTTTGGTCTGCGATCGCTTTAATTAAAAGATGATTAGCGCTGTGTAGAGCCGAACCAACCAGCCAGGGAATCAGAAAAGCTGGAGAAAGGCGATCGTCAAAGGCAGGGCCGCTGCGACTGGTGATTTGGCTGTGATGATTTACAACCCAAAATGTAGGTTCGGCAATAGTAGCGGGCTCGGGAGCTAGATTGTTAGCATAAAGCCATTTAACAATCCGTTTAGCATCAAACTGAAAGAAAAGTGCTTCAGTTTTGAGCCTGTAGGTGGGCATAGGAATCCAATTTCCTTTGGGTTGTTCACCAGCCAAATCAAAACCTTTCTTGTCAAAAGCCCACAGGACAGCAGCTTCAGGCTGATGAGAAAGCCGAGTATATCCATAGGCAAGATGCAAGACAGGCAAATCTTGAATGACTGTGACCTGGCTAATACCTAAACTTTTACGCATTAAAGTCCCGGCATCTGAGAGATTGGCATGGAAAGGAGAGCTAATTTTATTGAGGCGCTTCACAGCATCATCGAGGCTTTCACGCTGCAAATCCATGAGAACAGCACGATCGCTCAGTTGCTCTCGAAGGGTACCAGCATTTTTTTGATCTGATGTTAGATTTTCTTTGCGATCGCGAGTTTCTCTTTCTGCCTGAGCATCTCCTAGAAGTTGCAATGCGTTATTTTCGGAAAAACGCGCTAGAGCTTTTCTTAATTCTGCCACAACTGTGCCACCCGCATCACTCTCCTGAACTTGTCGTTTGTTAGTCAAGATAGTTTGGATTGTTTCGTCATCTAAGCCACTCAATTTTAATGTTTTAATAAGTTGCTCCAAATCTTTCTGGTCTTCTTGAGTGCCTTGACCGAGGACGCGAAGGACTTCTGTCAGCTCAGACAGACTTCTGCTTTGACTATCGAAGTAATCTAGATGTATTGCTAGAAGAGTACCGAGAGACTCAGGTAATGCTAAAAACTTCTCTACATTGGAAGTTGGGTTGATCCGAGAAATGGAATGAACTACCTGAAGCTTGTTATCAGAAATAGTGGTAAGACGCATCATCGGATTGGGAGAATTTCCGGTAGCAGATTCTATTGATTGAACAACTTCTGTGCGCTTCATAATGGATTGTGGGGGAAGAGGGCGAACAATTGGAGCTGCATGAGTGCAGCCACTAACTTTACACCGCCAACGCGGATAAACACCCCTTTCTTTAACTAAATACTGATAACTGTGTTGAGGACAGTCAATGGGGAATAACTGGAGCATTGTGCCATCTACATGGGCAAAAACAAACGGAATTTCATTGAGAGTTGGATGGTTACAATTATGACAGGGAGCATCTGAATCTCCCTTCCACTGACCCATGTAGCGAATAGCTCCGCACTTAGCGCACTCTCTGGCTTTCAACCTGCGACCTTTAACCGATTGAGTGAGTACAGGAACAAACTCTGCTGTATGTCTGCGGAAAGCTTCCATTTGAGCATCTAAATGCTTCCATCGAGTGAGTTCTTGACGTACAGCCTCCTCCACATCTTTACTGAGGTCAACTACCCTGCGGGCAAAGTGACAGTTAATTTCAATAGTGCCGACAGGAATTGTAGCAACACTTCCTGGTTCAACGCTGTGCAATACTTTGCCTTTAGAAAAGGTGCGCGATTGTTTACTCATGTGTTCTCCAATTTATTTAAAGTAGTTAGTATCCATTAATTTCAATGCCTGCATCGACATCTCGAAGAGACAGCAGCAAGCGGAAATTATGAGCGATATCATCTTTTGTCAGACCGCTCGTGACATCTTTGCGTTCATTAGGGTCTTGTACGATGCGATCGACCTGAGACACAAAAGCATCTTCTACTAAATCGAGCGGTGTATCAAAAACCTGTCCTTCCGGCAACCCGTCAGGATTAATAGTTGTGTGAATTTTGGCGACAATAGCTTTCAAGTCGATGGGCGATCGCCCTTGTCCTGTGCCATAAATTAGCTCCCGCAATTTGTCAATCTTGTCCAGTTGTGCTAAGTCGCTCACCTGATTTCCCGATCGAGCTACAGGACCATCTATGTGAAGTAACCGACCTAACAGCAAACCAAAAGCAGTTCGGTAGAGAGCATTGTGAGCGAAGCGGTCAATGGGGACAGCTTCTACCATCTGATCCAAATATTCGTGAGTTTTGACAAAATAGTCGAAAATTGCCCGTTCGCGAGCGCGTTGAGGGCGAAATAAAATAAACACTAATCCAGGCATAGTACGTCCTGCACGACTCGAAGCTTGAATGTATTCAGCGGTTGTGTTAGGCCAGCCGTAAAATAGCATCAAATTGAGTCTGTCAATATCAACACCGTGAGAAATTAGGCTGGTGGCAACCACATCTGATAGTCGCTCTGATTCGCTCAAATTGGGGTTGAGCTGAGATGTCTCCATCTGTTTTAGAACTTTTTTAACATCCTCAATGCCGTCATCTCCAGTGAGGGTAATTGCCTCTGGCAGCATCGCATTGGCTCGCTCTTCCCCAAACTCTTCCCGAAGGCCGGCTTTTACTTGTTCATTAATGGAGCGTCGAATATCAGAGCCATCATTTTTGGAGTTGACATAGGTACAACAAAGGTCATGCTCGTCAACCAGTTGCAGGAAAGAATCATCTGTTAAATTTCCCAATCCATACTCTAATTTGAACTTAGCAGGATTGCTGCGAATAATTTCTAACTCAGTCCGAAGTGCCTGAATCAAAGCCATTGCTGCATCAAGTGGATTAGCAGAAGTAGGACGCAAACCAACAAAGCCTCTTGTGACATATCTGCTGTGAGCGTTGGCGTAGAAACTGCGGTCCTGAGCAGGCCCGCGCACTGGAAATTGAGAAAGTTCTCGCCAATAAAGATGTCTTGTCTGTTGTTCTGCTCCCTCAATCGTAGCAGTAGCCGCCAAAACTTTTGGACGTATCGCTCCCCGCTCTTGGTGAATGGCATCGATGAGAGCTTCATAATGACCGTCAAATGTACCCAGTTCCTCGCGGAGTAGGTGCAGTTCATCTTGAAAAACTAGAGGAATGCCGGGGTCAACGGGTGGCGTGGAGAGAGGTTTAAGTTGTCTGCGAGTACATCCGCCAACTGAGTCCTGCTTGTGACAAGTATTATTAGCAACAAAGCCATGTACGGAGCAAATATCAGATACAGCCCCAAATAAAGTGCGACTGGCTGGACGGAAAGTGATGTTTGCAATTTTGTCGAGAGTTCCTACTAATAAAGTTGGCAATTGGCTGTAGATATCCTCATCAACGATATAGAGTGGAATTTCACGACCGCAAGCGCCAGTGGGTAAAGGCTGATTGAGAGGGCCACAACGATGCCGGAGTTCATTGGTGGCTCTATGAATAAAAGTGTGGACTTCCTCTAGTCCGCAGTAAGGACAGCGCATCACCATCCTGTATTGCTGGATTGATTCAGGAACGTAGTATCCGACATCAGCTAAAGTCAGATACCTGGGAACTTTTCCCAGATCGGCCTGCATTTTTTCGCGAGCCTGTCGTGTTGAATTCTGAACTTCATCAGGAACAGACTTTAGAGAATTAGGGCTGTTAGCTCGACCCCCGTAATAGCCTACTGTAAATTCACGGGTTTTTGCTAATTTTGGTTGCTTCTTTCTAACTTCATCGGCAGCGACTAGCGTATCCAGAAAACGCTGAAGCTGTTGGTAAGTTAGCAACCGCAAGGGATAGCGCAACCAAGCAACTATGCCCCAATCTCGACCCCGGAGGCGATCGAAAAAAGCTTGAGTCAAAATAATTCCCATAACCGCCTCAGATTTACCGCCACCTGTGGGGAAGTGAACTACAGCGGCATGATTAATCTGGGCTAGAAGATTGTTAGCAAAGTCTTGAGGCCATTGTCGTGCTGCTAGTGCTGCTAAGTTAGAAACGATGTAGACAATCTGAAAAGGTCGCCAGTTTTCATAAGCAGTCTTGCCCCGATGGTTCCGCTTTTCATCGATATCGACAAACGTCTGGTTCATCAGGTTAAAAGCTTGTCGAAGCATCGCGTAGAACGGCTCCTCCAGCACTTTAATTCCTAAGTCAAAGCGTTCTATTTCTTGTTTGAAATTGTCCAAATCTTGCTGAGCTTGTGAGTTATATTCTGTTCCCCCAGTCTGCGGATGCTGTTGCTCAATCAAGGTTTGCCAGCTATCTCGGTAATCCCGCATCCTTTGACAAATAGTTTTGAGTACCAGAAGGTCGGCGTCACCCGCTGCCGTTGCTAAATCCTTAAAACGGGCTTGAATTCCAGCCGTGTAAAGTCTCTTTTGCCAATAAATGGGGAGAAACTCAGTCCAGATGCGAACTCTATCCTGAGTTTGTTCAAGTTCAACTCCTGGTGTACAGTTAATTCCCTGCGCGGGAACCGTAGAGTCAACTTGATAAGATATCTGAAAGCGAGATAGTTCTACAGGATGCCACATTGCTTGGGGCAAATTAATTTCTAGGTAAGCCCCAAATAAACCTGTATCTCTGGGATCGTCAAACCCACCACTCTGTTCGCTCTTGTTTCTGAGAAATAGGCGGATTCGGGTCTGGTTGCCCATAACTCGCTTTTGAACTTCTACGGTAATTTGAAATTCAACTGGAGCAACTTGCCCCGGCTGAGTTTCCACATCTGTAGAGGTATTTTCCTTCTTTTTTGTATTCTTTTTGTTAATAATTCGTTGACGCAGTTCAGCCTGAAGTTGTTGGGGATTTTCCTTGGCAAATGTAACTTCTTTGTCGGTTAAATTATCAAGAGTCCGATTGAGTCCAAACAACCAAGCGAGGGGGTCTTTTTTATGTGCCTCTATTACCTTTTTTATCTGATGGTCAATATCCTGCTTTAGTTGTGAAAGGGAAGGTGACTGTTCTGTAACTAAGTCTTGAATATTTGAAGTGATAGCCGCAGAGATATTAAAACGCTGCCACATAGGGCGCAGCGATTTCTCGGTAACTTGGATTTTAGGCAGGAAAACACTAAAGCGAACTTTCAATTCAATAGGCAACTGTTGTTTTTCCCAATCCGGTGCTAAGTTAATAGCTAAACCGCAGTTGCTAGGGCGAAAATTATTCTGCTGCTGGCTGCTGGATGGCACAGCGGCTGGAGGTGACTGGGGCGAGAGATATGCGGTGGGCATTAAGCGTCGCGGCTCAGTGGAACCTTGAATTGAGCTTCGGTGCTCCGATGTCCCCGTGACATGACCCCGTATGCGCCTGTAAAAGCTTTCAATAAATTGCAAATGTTCTTCTTGTCTCGGAGAGTCAGATACATTCAACCCCTGGTCAGTTAGGATAGATTCCGGTTCCATCATACTCCTGTATGGTCTTTATACAGCTTACCTTGGAAAACAGTATAGTAGATATTGATTTTTAAGTCAAGCTAATCTGTTCACGAATTATACGCACAGTGCTATTTTCTGTATGTGTCCTACAAAAACGCCCATTAGGGTAGGAGCCATCCCATAGGTTACTGTCAATGGGTGGCTTTGCTAAAAGACATTTCATGCCCTAAAAAGGCGATTAATAGGATATTCGGGTACTTGAGAAATTAGTTGAGGTGGTGACTGTACCGTTAGTATCTGCATGGCATCTTTCAATTCACCAACTGTAATAAAAACTTGCTGATAGCGAAAGACAATTTCATCTAATTTTCGATCTTTCCATCCTTCTTGAGCGCAAGCAGAGATTACCTGACCGAGTTGTCTACGCTTAATCCTTAATTCATTAGCCTGTTGCCAAAACTCTTCAAAACCAGAACGAGCTAGTGGCGGTATAAACCAAAAGAAATGCTCTTTCTCACGGGGGAGGCTAAGAAGGTCATCACCGCTCATCCAGTTATACTCAATTGTTTCTTGACTAATAGGTAGACCTGTATCAATCGAGAGTTCTCGACCAACTGTTTGTAAATCTGAGTTTTTTACGTGCTGCTTCAGTATTGCACGCCAAGCCTCTAATTGTATGCGATAGAGGTAGTTAACTTTGGTATCCTCAAGCAAACCCGCTTTCTGAGCGAATAACTCATCTCGGTTCATGCCATCAAACAATACAACCTTTGTCCCAGCAGCAATATCTCTGATAGCAACAACCAGAGCTTGTCTACCCGATAATACTAAGAACTCGCATCCCGGTGCTACCCTAATTTTTAATCCTCGCTCAAACTTTACTAGATAATGAGATTCTAAAGTTCTCGCAATATCTCCGTTAAATTTCGCCTCAGAATCTGTTCCAACCAAAGAATTAAAATTTTCCTCAAGTTTCGATAAATTAATTCTATTAAACAGCCTTAAGTTTCCGTAATTAATTATCTTAACCTCTGGTTGGTGAAGGCTAAAGCTATAACATCCTACCTCCTCTTTTTCAGTTAGCTTGCGCCATGTTTTTCGATGCCATTCTCTAGCATCTACCTCTAAATTGCTCCACCAACGTTCGGCACGTTCAGCCAATACAGACCACAGCAACACATCTATTTTGCTAAATAAAGTCGTTTGCAAGATGTCACGGTGACAAGCCTTGGGCTGACCTATAACTATCAACTTTTCTCCGCCTAAACCCCGCACCTCGCTGATTGGTAAAATTTTAGGCGTTGATAAACAACTGCGCTTTCCCATTAAAAACTGTTCTAAGGCGTTGGCTATTTCTGCATTTTCAACAGCTACAATAGTTTCTGGCTCGGCTGATTTAATGATTTGAATGAAGGGATTAGCTTTAAGTTTCTGTAGCCTCAGCGCCAGAGAGGAGAGGAGATTATATAAAATTTTTGCTTGGGAATCTTTAGATTGGTTAACAGCAGAATTTAGTTGCTTAAGTGCGCCTTCAATAAACTGTGCCCAGAGCAGATAAAAAGGTAAGACAGGAGCTGCGAGATATCGCCATATTTTCCATCCTGTACCCCAAACACCACGACAGTGAGGCTGTTTGGCTAAGTCTAGCAGTAAATTTGATGATTCTTGAAAAAGCTCCGCAATTTTTTCTTCATCTTCTGTATCAAAGTTAAAAGTTTTAATTGTTACCTGTGTTTCATTGAGAGATTGGCGTTTTCTTTCAAGTAGCAAATAGCTTTCCTCTATAGGATGAAGCTGTTCCCTGTTTTTAGCAGAAATACCCAGCTCGGCGGGATAAGAGCGCAGAGCGAAGAAGTCGATAGGCCAAAGAAGAATTCCCTGTGAAGTATTGGTTTCATGGTACTCAATATCTTGCAGAGTCCAAGGAGGAACAATACCTACCATAGGGATTCGTTTTTGCCGACAAAGGCTAGCCAAGCCAAAGGCTTGGCTTCCATAGGCAGAGGGAGATGGATAAGTGCGTCCTGATGGATCGTCAATGACAACTAGAGAGCAATTTTTAGAGGTCTTCAATAAGTCAACGGCTTCAGAGAGCGATCGCGCCATAAATACTCTCAGATGTTTACTTTTGAATGATTCCTCAAACTTATGGATAGGTAAACAAGCAATTCGCTTATTTAGATTGCGTTTAGTATATTCATTATCTATCAGGTTAAATGCTTTAGTTGTTCTCAAATGCGATATTTTACCACGATCCTTCGGTCTAATCCAAATAGCAAAGTCTTTTGCTGCCTCTGCATGATGAGTCCGATAAATATCTCTTTCTTCCCTAAGCAGATGAGCCCAATATGTGACTGCTAAGATTCCTAAAGAAATAGGAGAAACTGGAAAGGTAATAAAAATTTGAGCTCCTTTATCAATGCTCATGGCAGTCAAATAAACTAAGTCTTTCTCTAGCCTATGAATTTGGATAGAGTGCTTGTTCATTTTTAAACATCCTAGTATAGGGTCTAATACTGATAGCGTCTTTTCCCAAGGAAAGGCTGATCGGAGAAGGTCTCCCCATGCTTTTATTCCCCGAATGTTATGTATCTCTATCTGCTCAAAGGGAGTTAGACATTCTTTTGCTGAACTGTCACTCACGCAGCCTGATGATTTATCTCCCGATAGTTCTTGCGGTACTGTTCTCAGATCTAAAATTTTTTGAAAAGTATCTTTCCACGATGGATTCGCTGCTACTAGCTTCGTGTAGTCTAGCCCAAACATTATTTTGCAAAGTTCTTCTGGCGAGTGTTCTGGCATTGAGCTTATTTTGTTTAACCCATTATTCTTTGTTAATAAAGCACTTACAGCACCTTTCAGGTAAGTGAAGCACAAATAAACCTGTTTCTGTAGGGGCGGTGTCTATGAGTGCCAACTCTAATTCCGGGTTTCGGATCTATATTCGATCAACCTGCAATCTGCTGTATTTGTTGTAAGGACACGGCATTGCCGTGTCCTAGCCGTAGCTTAATAATGAGTCCCCGATTTCCGGTAATGCACCGCTGTCACCCCGTCATTTTGCAGCAAATGACCGTTGTCAATCGCCGCATAAACTACCCAGTGATCGCCGCATTCCATCCGACTTATCACTTGGCATTCCAGATAAGCTAGAGCATCAGTCAAAACCAGACAGCCGTTGCTAGCTTCCATTGTTTCGACTCCGGCAAATCTGTCTTCTCCCGGAGCAAAGTTTTTCATGAAATACTTCCGCAACTGTCGCCCTTCTGCTAAGATGTTGAGCACAAATTTATCTCCGGCATACATCAAAGATTCGATCGATCGATCTTTCGCCACCGCAATCGTCACGCCAGGGGGATTAAAAGTTGCTTGCGACACCCAGGAAGCCAGCATCGCACTGGTGACATCCTCCCGCTTCGCCGAGACTACGCACAGCGAACCTACGAGTCTCCCTACTGCTTGTTCAGTGCGATCGCTTCCTGCTGCTAACTGCGGTTTCGGTGCCCGCAATTTTTGCGATCGAATCAAAGCTTGAGCAAAATCTGTTCCCACATCTGTGCACTCGTGAATCGTCGCCGCCGTCGGCTTAAATTTGGCTCGAATCGGCTCAAATCCAATTCTATAGCCAGCATCCTTCAGCTTGTTTTCCACTAAGTCGATCGCCTCTCCACTCCAGCCAAAAGAACCGAAAACCCCCGCTAATTTGCTCTTAGTTGCGGTAGATAAAACAATTCCCAAAGCAGTTTGAATTTGCGTCGGAGCGTGTCCTGCTAGCGTCGGGGTTCCTATAATAAATCCCGCGCATTTTTCGATCGCCTCTTTAATTTCTCCCGGTTCGGCAAATTCGCAGTTGATACTTTCCACCGCAACGCCGGCTTTCGTAATTCCTCTGGCGATCGCCTGGGCTAAAGTAGCCGTATTTCCGTAAGCAGAAGCATAAATCAAAGCAACTGTCAAGTCTTTTGAATTTTGTTGCTGGCTCCATTCCCGATACAAATTGCTCAGTTCATTAAGGCCGTAACGGACGATCGGGCCGTGACCGGGAGCATAAAATGCTGCTGGTAAATCGGCGAATTTATCCATTGCCGTCAGCACTTGTTTTGCCTGAGATGCGTGCAGGGAATCGTAATAATAGCGCCGATCTTCGCTGTAAACGCTCCACCCTTCATCGAATACTTGGTCGCCACAAACGTGAGCTCCAAATAGTTTGTCAGTGAACACGATTCGAGTGTGCGGATCGTAGGTGCAAAGTTGATCGGGCCAACGGGGAGTTGGAGTCGCGATGAATTTTAAGGCGTGACCTTTTCCTAAGTTGAGAGTTTCTTCTCCCCGAACGATCAAAATGTTTAATTCTTGGTCGGGGAAAGCGGCGCGCAAACTAATTGCGGCGGGATTAGTGCAAACCAAAGCTACTTCAGGAGCTAAGTCTAACAGAGCTTTAATTGTTACTGACCTGTTAGCATTGAAATGCCCCAAAATTATGTAATCCAGCTTGGTCAAGTCCACCCGTTTCTGCAAAAATTCCAGGTAATTTTCAGTAAAAGATTCCCCCGGCGGGTCGAACAAAGCAGTCTTGTCAGCTTGAATAATATAGCTATTGGCTGTCGTCCCCTTTTGCAGCGAATACTCGACTTCAAATTTGAGTCTGTCCCAAGTGCGCGATCGCACAATAAAAGTATCGAGTGCGATCGGGATAAACTGCACGTCGCGGGGTTTGGCATCAGATGCGAGCCTAGGAGTCAAAGTGTTAGTCATTAATTGCACCTATGAGAAACTGAACTACTGAACTTCTTTTGATTTCGTGCCAAAACTTGGTATCTACAATGTCAAACCTTGCGCCTCGACCCTGTAAATTGGTATCCAGGTCAGTCAGAAATTCCCTGGTTTTCAAATCATCCCCAATTTGGATAAAGCTCACTCCAATTTCTTCATCTTGCTCTATTTTATTGGCCGCACTTACAATAATTTCAGCGACAGCAGCGGTATTTTCTGGTTTTTGATCTAGGACTGCAACAATTATTGCTCCGTTCTTCCCTTTGGGATTTGGTTTGCTTGCGAAATAATCGTTAAAAGTTGCTTTCAGAGCTTCTTCCAAATTATTGGCAGTCGGGTTTTCTGAATCCGGTTCCGTATTTTGTCGCTGCAAAATTTCAGCTAACCGGGCAACATTTGAATTTTTATACTTCCACATAGGAGTAGAAGCTTCGTAAAGGGTGATGCCGTCGCTGTCAAATTCCTGACATTTTTTTGCTAAGTCGATCAGAGATGCCTGTGCTTCTACCCACTCCTCGTACCAAGGATGTTGAGGGTCTCTGCTGGCATCGCTTCTGGCAATAATAATTGTGTAATCTCGGTCTTCTAAAAGATTGGCAGGCATTGGCAATTCCCCTAGTTAAAATGGAGTCTAAATGACAACGGTTTGCCCGGTTTGCTGCTTGTGGCGCACCCAACACCCAGAACCGGGTAAGGTGCGCCACAAGCACCCAAAGTTGAGAGTTTTTGCGTAGCCAATTGTGTCTTGGACTGTAATTGTAGGGTGCGTCAGTAGATAGTCGATGATGAAGTCGAATAAAACATCGGCTGACGCACCTTACTAATACGTTTGGGGTGTGTTGACTCAGACAGTCAATGAATATATCGTTGAATTTCCCCTTTGCACCTGACAACTGCCAACTGCCAACAGTCAACCGTCAACTGTCAACCGTCAACTGACTTCCTAATAGTGATTTCCGACTTTGCGGTGGTGAACGGCCGGCAGTGCATCGGGATTGGAGACGCGACCACTATCGACGATCGCATATACGATATGATGATCCGAAAGTTCCATTCGGCTGACTACTTCGCATTCCATGTAGGCCAAAGCATCTGTCAGAATGGGAGAACCGTTCGTTGCTGGTTGAGTTTTAACTCCCGCAAATCGATCGGCACCAGGAGCAAAACGCTTTAAGAAGTGCCTCATCAAAGTTTGATAATTGCCTTCTTCGAGCACGTTGAGAACAAATTTATCTCCCGCGTGCATCATCGATTCAATCGCCCGATCCTTCGCTACTGCTATTGTTAAACCCAGCGGTTTAAAACTTGCCTGCGTTACCCAAGAAGCCAGCATCGCACCGCTAACCTCGCCTTTTTGAGCGGTAATGATGTACAGTCCGCCGCTGATCCGTCCCAAAGCTTTATCGAGGTCGCTGTCGAGGGATTTCATCTGTTTGACCGCCTTGTCCCGCGTCAGCCACTGTCCCAAGTCGGTGCCGGCTTCGTCGCAAAGTTGATAACTCGCTTCTGTCGGTGATTCTTTAATTAAAATGTTGGGAAATGCTTCTTTTAAACCCAACTCTTTGAACTTGTTTCGCAGCGGGTAAATAGATACGTCATCGCCGCCGCCAGATTCGCACAAACCGAAAGATTGTTTGTTGTTAGCTGCAACTAAAATTGTGTTGATTGCGGCTTCGGCATTCACAGCAGCAGTCCCGCCACTCGGTGGCGAACAAATTACGATGCCGGCAGCATTACCGACAAGTTCCGCAACTTCTTGTAAGTCGGCGATTCTCAAGTCCATCATTTCCACAGCGACACCGGTTTTGGTGATACCGTGGGCGATCGCTTGGCTGAGTCGATCGCTAAATCCGTAGTCGGAGGTGTAAAATACCGCTACAGTGGTTTCTGCCTTAGCTTGCGCTTGGCTCCACTTTTTGTAGCGCCCGGTAAGTTCCACCACATTGTGCCGCAGCAGCGGCCCGTGACCGGTCGCAACTGTACCGATTTCTCCCAACTCTGCCATCCGCTTCATCGCAGCGAGTACCGATCGAGCATTGGGAGCCATCAAACACTCATAATAAAAGTGGTAATCTTCCTCAACTGCTGCTAAATCGTCATCGAAGGTGCTGTCGGAACAGTAGTGCATCCCGAAAGCATCGCAGGTGAACAGCACTTGAGTTTTGCTGTCGTAGCTGAAAATAGTATCGGGCCAGTGTAAGTTCGGCGCCGATACGAATTCGATAATGTGGCCGTTTCCTAAATCTAGTTTGTCCCCGTTTTTTACTACCAATCGCTCAAATGGTTGGTGTACAAGGTTTTCTAAAAATTGAATTGCTACTTTCGCCCCCACGACAATCGCTTGGGGTGCCAGCGCCAGCACGTCTTTGACTAAACCGCTGTGATCTGGTTCGGTGTGGCTGATAATGAGATAGTCAATCTCTTTCGGGTCAATTTCGCCCGTCAGAGTTTCCATGTATTGCTGGCGAAACTTCTCGTGCGAGGTATCGACGAGGGCGGTTTTTTCACCGCGAATGATGAATGAGTTGTATGTTGTACCGTTTTTGAGTCCGAATTCGATGTCAAAGCGGTCTCTATCCCAGTCCAGGCATCGAATTGCCGTTGTATCAGGGGCAATTTCGACTTTTTCCACCGTCAATCTGCGTTGGACTCGTTCAGTCAGCGCTACCATCAGTGCCTCCTTGTCTTTTACCCATTACCTTATTGTCTTCATTCTGACACGTTTCTTTTGTAAATCTTTATAAAATTTCTTATGAGGCTGTTAAGTATCCCAAAAGTTATGGCATAAGGCAGTTCGGCAACGCGCACTGAATCGGGATATAACGGATTTGAGGAAGAAGGAAAATTCAATAAAATCAATTTTGGGTCTATAAATAGTTGACAAAAAACAGAGTTATGTGGTAATAAAACTGAGTTCTATCGGTTGGGCGATCGCCTCTGTAGAAGACTATCAGTCAAATGCGATCAAATGCGATTCTCGATCGCGCGGCGATTTGGATTAGGGACAATAACTCGGCATTTAAGTCAACCTAATCAAACGTAAAATGCGATCGCGCTTTCTTATCCCCGATGTCTTTAAGAAGTCGGGAATTTGGGGATAATGATAGAAGAAAAAATTTTCCAATCCGCAATCAAAAAATTACTCATTGATGTAAAGCTATGTCTGAAAGTTCCTTTGAGAAAACTAATTTTGGTTGGCAATTAGGACAGTCGCAACAGCGATTGCAGGAGTGGTGGGAACTAAAAACTGCCCAAAATATACCGAATGTCAAATTGCCATCTTGGTTTGATTCCCCCATCTTAGGGGCGATCGCTAAAGCCACCTTTTGGTTAATCTTAGCATTGCTCGCAGTCTGGGCGAGTTGGCAGATTTGGCAACTGTTACGTTTTTATATTCATAATTTCAAAAAGAGGAATCAAACAACTGATGGAAGTGCGAAAAAAACAATTAACGATTTGTCGGTAGCAGAGTGGTTGTTGCGATCGCAAAATTTGCAGCAACAAGGGAAATACCGCCAAGCTTGCCGCTGTCTTTACATGGCGGTGTTGCAGCGGTTAAATGATGCGGGAACCGTGGTTCACCAACCCAGTCGCACTGATGGCGAATATTTGGAATTAATCCAGCAATTACCCCAGCCAGTGCCTTACGAAACTGTGATAACAATACATCAGCAACTATATTTCGGGAATACAGAAGCTTCCGCCTCAACTTTTGAACAGTGTCAGCAAGCTTATCAACAAATTAAGGATTAAGTAGGTAAGCACAAAAAAACAATAATATCCAATCGATAAATTTAGCGACGGGTTTTACCAACAATAATTGCCCAAAACCAACAATCTCAAAAATCCCCACCCAAGGACAAATAGCCATCTAATTCTTTCAATATACAAGGGTTAAAGGTCGTACTCCAATAACGCGCGTAGCATCTAAGAGTACGACCTTGAAATGGTTCTATCAGACCGAAGTAGCAAATGGGTTGAAGGTGACGAAACTAGCACCAGCAATGGGATTCGGGTCGAGACCGCCCACAATCATGTCTGTAGGTGAATCCCATTAGTTGTCGGTGCCAGCGACTGTCACACAGCGAAGATTTTACCCGCGTACCTCGCTTTCTTGAAAAAAGCTGTAGTGAGGAATCAGACTGATAAAAAGCATTTAACTACTTGCGGGACATATTAGTAGAGCAAGGATTCCTCGCCCTACTAATAGCTTTAGATGAGAGTGATACTTGTTGCCGCTGTACTGCCGAAACTGTAGCCCGCAGTGGGGTTAGCAAGACCTAAGCGCACAATCCCATTATTGGTACTAAATAGGTTGTCTTGAAGAGTAAAGGTTTGGCTGAGTTGGCCGTCGGCGAAGGACAACGTGCCGCCAGTGGGGCCGCCCGGGTTAAGCAGGTAGTCGGTACCATATACAGGTGCAGGGCCGGCGCCTGGAGTCCCCGCCAGAATAATATAATCAATCGATGCTGCACCCAAGCCGCTTGAGCGAGTAACTGTAACCGTTGTGCTGCCCCCCTGAGTGCCGATCGAGCCGTAATCAGACGCACTATACTGGAAGACATTGCCAGATGCACTGCTGCTACCGTCAATAATGTCTAGTCTTGCTGTTGACGGAGTGCCGACGGGGCCGTTATTGAGATATAGGTTAACACTCTCAGTCATTTCAGGCACAGTATCAGCATTGACAAAGAGGTTGAACGTCGTGGAAGTTACCCCAGGGCCAAAGGTGAGTACACCAGCAGTAGACGCATAATCAGCCGCAGTTCCTCCAGTTGATAGGGCGCTGCCGTCAAGAGTACTGTAGCTAATGGTTCCGGCAGCCGTACTGGGACCGATGCGATTGACTGTCACCGTAGCAAAGCCAGATGATTCCGGAGTGGTGAAAGTAGCCGCACTAAAAACAAACTGGGTTGCTGTTGATGTTGCTGGAGTTGGAGCCGGCGTCGGCGCCACAGTTGTTGACGCCACATCATTAATCGTCAAAATTGACGGACTACTGACATTGCCACCGAAGAGCACCAA
>NZ_JAUBQH010000014.1:33590-88637 GCF_036701145.1 Microcoleus sp. Pol17C6 | reverse complement strand
ATCGTAGCCGGGCTACCTTCAGCCACGGTGTAATTTGGTTGGGCGAACTGGAAAAGACTTGGAGATGTCGGCGTCGGCGCCACAGTTGTTGACGCCACATCATTAATCGTCAAAATTGACGGATTACTGACATTGCCACCGAAGAGCACCAAATTCACCGTTTCCGCCGATTCCGAAATCGCATCAGTCAAAGTCGGCACGGTGAAACTAGCAGTTGTTTGCCCCGCAAGAAAATTCAACACCCCCGTCACCGAAGTGTAATCTGCAGCAGTGCCTGAACTTGCCGAACCGTCAAGAGTCTGGTAGCTAATGGTTGCAGCCTCCGTGCCACCGGTGCGAGTAACGTTAATCGTCGCCACGCCGCCTTCAGCCACCGTGTAATTTGGTTGGGCGAACTGGAAGAGACTTGGAGATGTCGGCGTCGGAGTTGGCGTCGGCGTCGGCGTCGGCGTCGGCGTCACATCAATGCCTTGATATTGAATACTCCGCACTAGGTAGTCGGAACTATCGCTTTTGATGGAGGTGCTAGTGGCGTAGGCAGCGGTGGGGCTATCGTAGGGTTTGGCGGAGAACCGTAATTCGTCAAAAGCAACGCTAGTGGAATTTGCTTGTATCTGGAATGTGAAATTGCCATCGGGACTATCGCCAATGAAAGTCACTCCATCTGAAGAGACACCGATCGGTTTTTGAGGGTTAGGAGGGGTGAGGCGAGCGATCGTAAAATTGCTGGCCGATACCTCCGTCCCATTATTAAAGAGTTTCAGCAAACCAACTTCATTGCCTTGATCGTTCACTGTAGAACTTGATTTGGGAAGTAATCCACTCACGCCGATCGTGGCGCTAGTGATGTCTTTGTTATCTGCCCATTTCACCTTCAGCGTCTGAGATAGATTGGCGTTGGGGTCATAGTTGATTTCCGCCCGATATTTAGTGGCGTCGGTGAACCAACCACTATAAGAGCCGTAGACACCAATACCAGCCGGAGCGCCGTAGCTCAACCCGCTTTTAGGGGTTTCGTTCGGTGCTAACGTGAGGTTGGCGATGGCTTCAGGGCTAGTGTAGTTCGTTTCAAAGCCATCAAAAGCTATCCCAGACAGTTGGATGCCTTGATTCTTGGCGGCAGTAGGCCATTGTGTAATTAGGTCAGCGATGCTGCTGTAATTAGTGGTTGTACCCAAAGAACCAGTGAATGAAGTAGCCATAGCTTCTCCTTTGATGATGAGTAATTAAGGATTAGAAGTGACTGAAAACCAGAGGTTGGGCTTTCTTGTAGCGATCAATCGCTGCAAGAAAAATTTCCTCATACGTGGCGGTAAATCAAGTAAAAATGCTTGCCCAATCAGCATCTGAAGGTATTGTTGCCCCCGATCGAGTGTAGAGTGTAAATAATTACACCTACTTACGCCTATTTACATAGAGATATTTAACTTTCATCATCAATAAGTTTGATCCGGAAAAATTGCGCTCTTTTTTTCAGCCCTATAAAAAGGGGGTTTTCCACATCTGTAGAGGAAGGAGAGCTTAAATCCCTGATTTCGACCGCCCAAGAGGCAGCTTTCACTGATTCAGCGCGCAAAAGTGAATCAGGAGAGACAATTATGAGTAAAAATACTTAAAATTTTATATGTCTAAGCATCACCCAGTTGGGAATTTCTGAAAATTGAGGTTCGGGTGTAAGTTAAATCTGATTCCATTAAAAATGCGATGGTCAAAAACCAAGTTTATTGGTGATCCGTAATGTGATTGACGATCGCTAAAATATGTCAAATGGGTTCTATATAAGGAGTGAGTTGATTCATTCAAAAACCCCTCATGTTATATTTATTTGTATTTACTTACTTAACGAGCGATGAACTTGTCAAAGCGTAGGTTGTGGTTGTTGGGAGCGATCGCCATTACTGCAATAGCGATCGTTACTCTGCTATTTGCTCCTGCTAACAACAAAGTCAACAGCGGTTCTACTTATAATAGAGCGCCGGACGGCTACGGAGCATGGTATGCTTTTATGTCAAAACGGGGAACCGAGGTTCAGCGCTGGCAAAAACCTTTTGAAGACTTTGCTAAAAACCAAGATGCAAAACCGCCCACTACCCTTTTACGTATCTATAGTAAATTGATACCAGAAGTTGTTTCTGATACAGAGAAAAAGTGGGTGGAACAGGGCAATACTTTGGTAAATTTGGGAGTTCGCGCACCAGTGACACCAGCACCTTTTAGTAGCTTGCACCTAGCTTCAGCCGGGGAAATCAAGATTGATACGGGGCGGAGATACCCCAGCAGCGAAAAACAAATTTTAGACGATCAATTTGGGGCAATTGTTTGGAAAAAAAACGTGGGAAAGGGTACAGTTTATTTTGCCAGCACCTCCCATTTAGCTGCTAATGCTTATCAGGATTTTCCCGGTAATTATGAATTTTTAGCAGGGCTGGTTACTCAATTAGAAGGTGGAGAACCAGAAATAGAAGGGGCCCAGCAGGCTCTAGCAGTGAAATTAATCCAAAATTCGAGCGACCCGCAAAGCCAGGGAACGAGTAAAATCCTCAATAAAGTCTGGGTAGACGAATACATTCACGGTTACAAAGATCCCGAAGTTATTGAACGCGAATACCAGGGAAACTTATTCACTTATTTAGCCAAAACTCCTCTATTTCCAGTTTTGATACAGGGTACAATTATTTTACTCGTTGCTATTTTTGCCGGGTGGAACAGGTTTGGACAGCCTGTAACTTTATCAGCGCCGCAGGTTGACAACAGCGAAGCTTACATTCAAGCATTAGCGGGTGTTTTACAAAAAGCAAACAGCACAGATTTCGCCGTAGAAATTATCGGCAAAGAAGAACAGTTACAACTGCAAAAAGCATTATTATTGGGACAGACATCGCTGGAAAGTGAAACCCTAACAAATGCTTGGGTTGAGCAAACAGGGCGAAAAGCGGCAGAATTGTCAGAAGTTTTGCCCTCGCCATCTCACAAACGCCGAATCAGCGATTCAAATTTGCTAGCCTGGTTGGGTAAATGGCAGCAGATCCGTCAACATCTCCCCTCTGACAGGAAAAATCTAAAATGAGCGAAACAAACTCGATTTTTAAACGCCTCAGCCAAGCCCTCGACAAAATAGTTGTGGGTCAATCTTCCACAGTACAGCACTTGCTAGTAGCACTTTTGAGCGGCGGCCACGTGATTGTTGAGGGAGTCCCTGGAACCGGGAAAACTCTACTTGTAAAAGCGATCGCCCAATTGATTCAAGCAGATTTTCGCCGCATTCAACTAACGCCGGATATTTTGCCGTCGGATATCTTGGGAACGAATATTTTTGATTTTGAAAGCCACAGTTTTACCCTGAAAAAAGGGCCAGTGTTTACTGAAATTTTGCTGGCGGATGAAATTAATCGCACGCCTCCGAAAACCCAGTCAGCACTGCTAGAAGCAATGGAAGAACAGCAGGTAACGTTAGACGGTGAGACTTTAGCTCTGCCAGAATTATTTTGGACGATCGCCACTCAAAATTCCCTAGAATTTGAAGGCACTTATCCGCTACCAGAAGCTCAGTTAGACCGATTTTTATTTAAACTTGTGGTTGACTATCCCGATGCAGCGGCAGAAAAGCAAATGTTGCTGAACGCAGAGGCAGGATTTCGCGCTAAACGCATCGATTTAGCTAGAATAAAATCTGTAGCAACGGTAGAGCAAATAATTAGCGCGCGTCAAGCAGTACAAACTGTCAAAGTAGAAGAGAAAGTGCTCGATTACGTGCTAGCTTTGGTACACAATACGCGAAAACATCCCGATTTGGCATTGGGTGCTTCTGGGCGATCGGCAGTAGCTTGGTTGCAAAGTAGTAAAGCTCACGCTTGGCTGGCCGGCAGGGATTATACTACTCCTGATGATGTCAAGGCGATCGCACTGCCGCTTTTGCGTCACCGTCTGATTCTCAAACCAGAATCGCTGCTAGATGGCTTGCAAATTAATTCGGTAATTGCTTCGGTATTAAAACAAGTCGCTGTACCGAGGTAAACTGAAATATAACTATGACGATCGCAATCAAAATTCTGGATCAGAATGATGTAAATATTCTCAAGAATGTCGATCCAGATGTCTTTGACAACTCGATCGATATCCCACGTACTGAAGAATTTTTGACAGACTCGCGGCACCATCTGGCTGTTGCAATCGATGACGATAAAGTTGTCGGCTTTGTCTCAGCAGTTCATTATGTTCATCCCGACAAATCACGTCCCGAACTGTGGATTAACGAGGTTAGTGTAGCAGAAACTTATCGTCGGCAAGGTTTGGGGAAGCGTTTGATGAATGCAGTATTTGAGGTCGCTCGTGAGTTGGGTTGTACAGAAGCTTGGGTGCTTACCGATCGCGAAAATACAGCAGCGATGAATCTGTATTCGGCTGTTGGTAATCCAGAAACACCGAGCGATCATGTTATGTTTACGTTTCGTTTGGAGGAATCGAATTCCTGACAAAAAATCTTTATTACGCAAGTATTGTAGGAATTGAGCGCAAAAATACCACACCAGAACTATGAAGAAGTCTCTAAACGAAGTCAAGAAGCTTGAAGACCTTCCAAACATTGGGAAATCAATGAGTGCGGATTTGCGAAGCATTGGTATTGAGCAACCAGATCAACTTAAAACGCGATCGCCATTAGAAGTCTTTCACGAACTTGCTAATGTCATGGGACATCGCCACGATCCATGTGTACTTGACGCTCTCATTTCTGTCAAAAGATTCCTCAATGGCGAACCAGCTAAGCCTTGGTGGCGTTATACAGGTGAACGACGCAAGCTACTTGCAAATCATGTAAAGGGAGAAAGCAAATGAAATTGGGATATACAATTATTTACGTTGCTGACGTACTAAGTTCATTGACTTTTTTTGAAAGGGCTTTTGGGTTCAAAAAGAAGTTCATTGATGAATCAGGAGATTATGGTGAACTTGACACTGGGGAAACAACTTTATCTTTTGCTACACATTCTCTAGGCGCGTCAAATTTCCCAAATGGTTATATTTCGGCTGATTCATCGGATAAACCTTTGGGTGTTGAAATAGCACTTACCACTGATTCAGTAGAAATGGCACATCAACAAGCGATCGCAGCAGGTGCATTAGAGTTAAAAGCACTTCTCAAAAAACCTTGGGTCAGATTGTTTTCTATGTTAGATGTCCAGACGGAACTCTCGTTGAATGGTGTACACCAGTATCTTAATCAGAAATTTTAATGATTCCTGCTATTCGCCTTTATTTCCTGTTAGCGATCGCCATTCCGATCGCCCTTTTGCTCGCTATGCTTGTAAATCAGCAGACAAGTATTATCGGCACTTTGCTATTTGACTGTTTAATTGTAGGTCTAGCTATTACCGACGCACTGCGCGTAAAATCTCATCGGGTGCAAGTGACACGCCATCCGTTGCACAGACTTTCGATTGGGCGAGACAATCCGGTTTTACTGTCAGTGCGATCCTCTCCGAGGGCTGCGCTAACGGCAAATCAAACGGCTAAAATTCGCCTGCGCGACGCCTATCCGCTAGAGTTTGATGTCTCTCAACCGATGCTGGAAGCAGACCTCAACCCTAACAGCGATCTGGAATTAACTTATACAATCCGCCCGTCAAATCGCGGAGAATATAAGTGGGGAGACATTCAAGTGCGGCAGTTGGGAAATTGGGGTTTAGCATGGCACGACTGGAAAATACCTGCTAGTGAAAAAGTGGCAGTTTATCCCGATTTAGTGATGTTGAAAGAACTCTCTATTCGGCTAACATTGGAAAATAGCGGCACAATGCGTGGGTTACGAAAACTTGGCATGGGAACTGAATTTGCCGAACTGCGGGAATATGGTATTGGTGACGATCCTCGCTTGATTGATTGGAAAGCTACTGCGAGGCGATCGCGCCCTTTAGTCAGAGTTTTAGAACCCGAAAAAGAGCAAACTTTAATTATTTTACTCGACAGGGGACGGCTGATGACGGCGCGAGTGCAGGGTTTGAAGCGTTTTGACTGGGGAGTGAATGCAGCGCTGTCTTTAGCCTTGGCTGGACTAAATCGGGGCGATCGCGTGGGAGTCGGTGTGTTCGATCGGGAAATCACGACTTGGATACCGCCGGAACGCGGTCAACATCAACACTCTAAATTAATTGAACGCCTTGCGCCAATTCAGCCAGTTTTGTTAGAACCAGACTATGTTGGTGCTGTAACTAAATTAGTAAGTCAACAAACTCGCCGTGCATTAGTAGTGCTAATTACTGATTTAGTAGATGTCACAGCTTCTACAGAAATGCTTTCCGCCTTAGCGCGTTTAACACCTCGTTATTTGCCTTTTTGCGTAACTTTGCGCGATCCTCAAGTTGACCAAATCGCTCACACTTCCACCGTAGAAATTACACCTGCTTATAATCGTGCTGTCGCTTTAGATTTACTAGCACAGCGTCAGGTAGCTTTTGCACAGTTGAAACAAAAAGGAGTTTTGGTTTTGGATGCACCAGCAAATCAAATTAGCGAGCAATTGGTTAACCGATATTTGCAACTTAAGTCTCGGAATCAGCTTTAATCTTCTCAGCTTCCGCAGCATTAGCAAAGTAAGGTAAAGGCCCTTTGAGAACAGACCAGTTTTTATAGATGAAACCGATTACCCAAGGGGCTGACAAAGCAAAAAACAAGACACCTAACTGTATTTGCGATCGAAATACATCTAGAATGTTTGCTGTTTGATTGTCAAAAAATGTTGTATACGACAAATTCCAAATTTTAAAAATAATATTTTCCAAGGCACTAAAAACTATTAGTATAAGTAAGCTACGGGTTTTTAAATACAAAATTAAGTACATTAATATCCCAATAAGTACAGATATAAAATATTTATAACCAAAAATTATAAAGAACAGACAATGAGCTAAGATAGCTGGAATATTACCCCATTTTGCAGCGCATCTGTGTAGCATAATAGCTGTGAAAATAAAGGGATTAAATATGGGAGATATTACACAACTATTAATCGCACTAATTAAATAGTAAAGTGCCGGATTAAATGTTTTTGAAGCTGTCATTAAAATACTAAAATTTCTACGTTCTGTCAGAATTTTTTCGACAAAAGAAGGTACGAAAAAAGACAATGGATAATAAAATACTCGGAAGACACTTATTGAAAAAACCACGCTAGCGATCGCCAGACCTAATAATGGCAACCATTGGTAGTGATCGGGAACTTTACCAACCAAATATTTAATTTCAATTCCCGCTAGCTTGCATTGTCGCCACACGAAAGCCAGTAACAGAATCGATAAATAAATTCCAAATATTTCTTCAACGAATGGATCTAATGTTAGTTTACTATCAAATTTTATCCCTCGTGTATAGCCAATCATTACTATTTGAAAATAAATACCCATAGCTAATAAAAACCACCCTCCAAATATCTGCCGAAGCTTGATTCGATGAAAAGGGTTGTCTTCGGGAGAGGTGATGTTAGTAATAGTCATGATTTTAATTAATTACTGGACTCGATATGGGTAGGTAAGGTGCTAGTTTGGGCAATTTAACGTCAAATGTATTCACAGACTGCTGTTTGACCGTTAGATTTAGATCCCCCCTAGCCCCCCTTAAGAAGGGGGGAACCGGAAGTCCTCAAAGTCCCCCTTCTTAAGGGGGATTTAGGGGGATCGAGACTTGTCGATAAATGAGAAATACAAAGGTTGTCAGGCTTAAGTTGACACCGATGTAGCCGATCGCCTTTTACTGCAATACATCACCAACAGCGCAAACAACCCGATCCCAGCCAAATACTTCAACGGATCGGGAATTGCCGGATTTGGCGAGAAAAAACCCTCGATCGTACCAGCAATTACCAACATCGGCACAATCCCAAATACCAATTGTGCAGCTTGAGTACCGTAAAACTTCATGGCATCAGCACGACGATATTTGCCAGGAAAAAAAATAGCGCGGGCGATGATTAAACCAGCGCCGCCAGCTAAAAAAATCGCCGGCAATTCCAGAGAACCGTGAGGAAATACAAAGGCCCAAAAAGGGTAAGCTAAATTGTGCTGAGCGACTAAACTGGCGATCGCGCCGATGCTCACTCCATTAAATGCCATAATATAAACAGTGTAAAGACCGAAAACAATCCCTCCCCCAACAGCCGCAAAACATACGGATAGATTGTTAGTCATAATACCGCTAGAAGCTAAAGGTTCGATTCCCACAATTGAACCCATCCACAATTTCCCGTCATCGCGTACCGTTTTAATCAAATGTCCAGGAACTACTAGGGACAAAAACGCTGGATCTTGCCAAGCAAACCACCAAGCAATCAACGCCATTACTAAAAAAATACCCGTCGCAGTCGCCGTATAACCAAACGTCTCCTGTACCGTAGCCGGAAAACCCCAGCGGCAAAACTCCACTACAGCTTCCCAATCTTGGCGGCGCGAACCTTGGTAAATTTGGGTGTAGCCGCGAGAAGTTAACCTTTGTAAATCTTGTAACAAAATATTACCGACTTCATTTGTCTTCGCCCTAGCCAAATCCGCCGAAACAGAACGGTACAAACTCGCTAATTCCGTGATTTCAGACGCAGGTAGGGACTTTAGCCCCTTTTTTTCTACTTGCTGTAAAAGAGTGTCCAACCGTTTCCAGTTGGGTTCCCGCCGCGCGATCCAACGTTTAATATTCATAAAGTTTTCACTAAGTTCTATTAGATATAGCTTAAGATAGTTGTAAATTTTCCGCCTCAGACAATTACACCCATCCAGTCATGCCTAAAAAAAATCTTAGTTCTTCTGGACCAACAGGCCCCTTGAGCGTCGGTAATGTTGTTAGTGCTAGTTTGCGTATTTACCGCGACCATTTTAAGTCATATTTTAGTTTGGCATTGGTAGCTTATCTGTGGTTGTTAGTTCCGATTTACGGTTGGGCTAAATATTCTGCGATCGCAGGGCTCATTTCTCGTCTGGCTTTCGGTGAAGTTAGGGAAAAGCCAGAGGCTGTCAGTGATGCTCGCCGTGAGGTGAATCCTCGGATGTGGAGTTTTTTATGGGCGGGTATATTGACATTTCTGATTTTCCTTGGGGTATCCTTGGTAGGCGGGATCGCGATGTTCTTTGTGGGAATGGGTGCTGGTGCGCTCTTTGGGCAAAATTTCACACTGGTTGCAGCTTTCCTGCTAGTTGCAGTCATTGCTTTCTTAATTATATATATCCGACTTTTCTCTCGCTTGCTGATTATTGAAGTGCCGCTGGCGATCGAAAATAATATAGGTGCTAGTTCAGCAATCGGTCGCAGTTGGAAATTAACTAAGGGGTCGGTGGGACGCATTCAGTGGATAGTTTTTGTGGGCATTTTGGTCTCACTCCCGATCACGATTGTTGTGCAGATACTTACTGTGATCGTTCAAGTTGTTTTAAGTAAAGTGTTGGGCGCAGAGTCTGGTCTATTTTACTTAGTTTATTATATTATGATTGTGGGAGTGAGCATTGGCAGCGGTGCGCTTGTGACTCCTTTTTGGCAGGCTATGAAAGCCATTATCTACTACGACGTTTGCAGCCGCAAAGAAGGTTTGGGTTTGCAAATGCGCGATCGCTAATTCAGCCTCAGTCAAAACATAAAATTTGCTCAAATTTATGCGACTTTTTAATCGCTTCACTCTCCACACTCCCGAAAGTGTTGAACTCGAATTTACCTTAGCCGGAATTGGCAACCGAGCATACGCATTGCTGATAGACTATATCATTTTGGGTTTAATCATAGTAGTGTTTCTATTAGGTGCACTGATATTTAATTCAGTGTTGCTTGAGACGATCGCAAAGTTGCTAGGAAGTACCAATCGCTTAGAACTCTGGTTGATAGCACTTCAGGCATTAATTGGTTTTTTCATTTATGTAGGTTACTTTGTATTTTATGAAACCGTGTGGTCGGGTCAAACACCAGGCAAGCGTTATGTCAAAATCCGAGTAATTCGGGATGATGGTCGTCCCGTCAGGCTTCCACAATCAACACTACGGGCTTTGCTGCGACCTTTTGACGACTTATTTTTTATAGGTGTATTTTTCATAGTTTTAAACCAGCGGGAAAAACGTTTAGGAGATTTGGTAGGAGGCACCATGGTAATTCAAGAAGAAAAACCTCTGACAACTACTGCATTGAAAGTATCAACATCGGCTCAATCCCTAGCAAATAAACTGCTGATAGAAGCCGATATTTCCAGCTTGCTGCCAGAAGATTTTGCTGTAATTCGAGAGTATTTGCACCGGCGCGAAGCTATGATACCAAATGCCCGAAATGAAGTGAGCAAACAACTGGCTAGTCAGGTGAAACAAATCATTGCTTTGGACAAACTGCCGATGAAAGTTGATGCTAATGTTTTTTTAGAGGCTGTATACCAGGCTTATCAGCAGCAAGCTGACAATTAATATCAAGTCCGGTTAATTACTTATAAATCCACGGGCATAGGGAATTGTTCATTAATCTGACTAAAGCAGAAGTTATGCACTTACCCTCCTCTGATTTGTTAAGGGCAACTCTACAATAAACTCACTTCCTTCGCCAACCTGACTGACGCAACTCAGCTTGCCGCCGTGAGCTTGAACAATTACCTGATAGCACACTGAAAGTCCTAAACCCGTACCTTTACCCACAGGTTTAGTAGTAAAAAATGGGTCAAAAATCTTGTCTTGAATTTCTGCAGGAATGCCAGTTCCCGTGTCGCTGACAGAGATTGTTACCCAGTCCGGCTCGCTTTGCCAACTACGAATGGTTAATTCCCCCGGTTTGTTCGTTGACTGGAGCGCATCTAAAGCATTGTCAATCAAATTATAAAATACTTGGTTAATTTGACTGGCATGACATTGAACGGGCGGCAAACTGCCGTATTGCTTGTCTATTTTGATATGGGTTTTTAGCTTATTTTGCAGCATCAAGAAACTGCTTTCTAAACCTTCATTCAAATCTACTGGTTTTAATTCAGCGTGGTCTAAACGAGAAAAATTTCGCAGCGTCATCACGATCGAGCGAATCCTCCCGCTGCCTTCCCGCATTGAATTGATCAGTTTACCAAAGTCTTCTCGAATGTAATCGAGTTCTAGTTCTTCATTGATTCTGACAATTGCTTCCGCTGCTTCCGGGCAGGCATTTCCGGCCTGTTCTAGAGCTTCGTTCAAGGCTTTAAAATATTCTTTAGCGTGAAACAAGTTAGCGTGGATGAAATTGTTGGCGTTGTTAATTTCATGAGCAATTCCCGCTACCATTTGCCCCAAACCTGACATTTTTTCGCTTTGAATCAATTGCTGCTGTGCCGATCGCAATTCTTCTAACGCAGCCTGCAATTGCTGGGTTTGAGCTTGAGATTTTACCGCAGCATCTTGGACTTGGCTATAAAGTTCTGCTTGCTGAATGGCGATCGCCATTTGGTTGGCTATCTGGGATAGCAACTCCATTTCTTGCCGCTGCCAATTGCGGGTATCCCGGCACTCATGAGCAATCAGCAAACCCCACAGCCTACCGGGAAATTTAGGATTATAGCTTGCCGCTGTTTCGGGGGAACTTTCTTCAGTTCTCGATGTAACAATCGGCACGATCAGATTAGCTTTAACCTGCAAACGGTCTAAGAAATCAACGTGACAAGGCTCTAAACCCGCATTAAAAATATCATTAATGGCTTTGACTCGCCCTTGCTGGTAAAGATCCGCGTAATCTCCCCGAAAACACTTATCCGCCCCCATATCTCCTAAAATTGAAGGCCAAGGGATCACCATATCTTCAACAACAACTTTTCCTTGCCAGTTGTCTTGAAACTGATAGATGATTACTCGATCGCACTGCAACATTTGGCGGACTTCCCTCACCGCTGTTTGTAGAATAGTTTCCAGATCGAGGGTACTGCGAATTTGGTTGCCGATCAGCCGCAGCAGCGATTCTCGTTCGGCTTGGCGCCTGGTTTTGCTATAGAGTTTGGCTTGATTGATCGCGATCGCCAATTGCGATCCTACCCCTTCTAAAAGCTGCCTTTCCCAATCAGTCCATTCCCGTTCGCGATCGCACTGATGCAAGCCAATTATGCCATTCACTTCACCTTGATAGCGAGTAGCTACTGCCAGCATTGACTTAATCTCCAAAGCTTCGGCAATTTTTCTGGTTTGTGCATTCAATCCCGGAAAATCGAGAAACTTCGTCAATGCTAGGGACTCTTGCTGAGACACGACTGCAGCCAAATGCGGATTGTCAGTCATCGGTACTTTCATTCCCAGTTGGATCGGATAGTCCCCCCCGTTGTACTCTCCGCGCGTAACTAAAGTTTTTTCTGTATTTGATTCTTTGACTAAAATGCTCACGCGACTGCACTCTAACGCTTGCCCCAGCAATCGGCAGGCCGATGTCAAAATTTCTTCTATGTCAAGTGTACTGCGAATTTCGTTATTAATTTGGTTCAGCAAGTTTGATAACTGAACTTGCTGCTGCATCTGCACGATTAGGGCTTTTTGTTGGTCTACTTCCGGCAGCGAAAGACTTTCTTCCTGCCTCCAGTTTTCAGATTCAGACAACCGCGAAGTTACTCTCTGCCAGGGGTTTTCGTGTTCTTGTATTTTTAAAGACATATTTACTCAGGAGTTGTACAGTATTTTGATTGAGTCGGTTTTTTAAACCTATGCTTACCCCGCCAACAGCCCCATCGCAGCTACCAGGACTTTTGGAATATCTTAAGACATTATAAAGGATGCAGCCTGAGCAAAGCAATTATTTGCTTTACAAATATTTATATTTAGCAAGTATGCCCTCTGTCGCCCACAATACTAATTGGCGCGTGGCATGGAACTTGGTCAGATGTCAAATAGAGTTAACCGCCCGCTTAACCGAATAAAATTAATATAAAATCTATCTTTAGTTCAATGTTTGCGCGCGCTCGATCGACATGGAATACTCAATTCCCGACAATTTTCCTTCGCCACCAAGAACCGACAACCTTATATCTGGATTAATAGGTAAAGACCAGATTAAAATAGCTTTGACGATCGGCAATTCCCGGCTGCACTGGGGATTATTTGTGGGCAAAACCCTGGAGAAAACATGGGATACAGAGCATCTCAATGCTGATACTGTTTCCCCGCTCTCGGAGCAGGAAAAGGCAGAATATTTGGTGCAAACAGTAATGAGGTCGATCGAGGAAATATCTTCTCAAAATCTCCTTTGTCTTCCTGCTACTACCGCTTTTTCTAATCCTCACACACTTTCTTTAGTGCCGCTGCCTCTAATATTGGCTTCAGTAGTTACCCAGCAAACAGCAATTTGGCAGAGTTATCCTGATGTCCGAATTATTACTTTAGACCAGTTGCCGATCGGGGGACTCTATCCTACCCTGGGAATTGACAGAGCTTTGGCTGTACTGGGCGCTGGCAACCAATTGGGTTGGCCAGTTTTACTTATAGATGCTGGTACAGCTTTAACATTTACTGGGGCTGATGTCAATAGGTATTTAGTTGGGGGCGCAATCTTACCAGGTTTGGGTTTGCAGTTATTGTCGCTAGGTAAAAAAACTGCTGCATTACCTTTAATCAGTTTACCACAACATCTGCCGCACCGCTGGGCGAAAGACACTGCTGGGGCAATTCAAAGCGGAGTTGTGTATACGACGGTGGCAGGAGTTAGGGATTTTATTGAAGATTGGCGGTGTTTGTTTCCTGATAGCAAAATAGCGGTCACGGGGGGCGATCGCACTATGCTTTTAAAATACCTTACCGCAGCCTTTCCCAATACAGCTTCCGCAGTAATTGACGCACCCGAAGCCATTTTTTGGGGAATTAGCCTGTTGAATGTTGACTGTTGACTTTTACCAATTACCAATTACCAATTCACTTAGCAAATTCCCGAATATACTTAGCAACAACATCTGGGACTTCCTGCGGCAAATTGCTTTCCCCCGGACTGACCAATTGCAGTTCGGCATTAGGAGCCAGAGCAGCATAGGATTGACACAGAGACGAAGCTGCGGGAGTATCTTCAGAACCGTGTAACAGCAAAACAGGCGCTTTCAGCAAAGGCAAATTCTCATCAACTAATTCCGCTGTAATTTCAGCCCGCCGCCGCCGCAACAGCAACTGCACGGCAACTGGGGACTGAATCAACTGCTGTCTGAACTTTAGCAGTCTGTCAATCTTGTTTTGACTGCCCAGCAACTTAGCAATTGGATAGATCGATCGCAGCAACCAAAAACCGAGGGGTGGTTGGCCGATCAGCCAGCTAGCCGTCTGCCACCGCCCCCGCCGGTTGCCAACCTTGACGCCTTCTGGGGCCAACAAAACCAAACCCTGAACTCGATCGGGATATTTGATAGCGTAGCTGGTTGCCACCCAACCACCCAGAGAGTGAGCGATTAAATAAACCTCTCGCAGCTTCAAAGTATCGAGGTATTGAGCCAGACATTCTACTTCCAAGTCGATCGAATAATGAAGATTCGGGCGTTCCGAGTCGCCAAACCCGAGCAAATCCGGTGCGAAGCAGTGGTAGTAGGGGCTCAAATGTTCGATCGTCCTCAGCCACTGACTGCTGTCGTGCCAAGAACCGTGCAAAAATACTAAATTAGGGCCTTGACCGACTTCGTGCCAAAAGATTTGCCCTACAGAGAGTTTGACCCGAGAATTGCGTCGCAGTGAGTACATTCGGTTAAATATTTAGTAATAAAAAGATGATTAATTTAATGTTCAGAGATTGTGAATAAAAGTAGGAAAACATTAAAAATTAATTCCACACTCATCACAGACAATTTTTGACGGCGAGGTAATTTCCGACTTTTCTCAAATTTCGATGCCCCGCCGATTTACGCCAAAGTTGTCAGGCCTTGAAAATAGTCCTGTAAGTGTTGGTCGTTATCGTGGCTGAGCGCGCCCTCCGGCAGCGATGCGGGAAAAAAAGCCTCAACCTCGCTGACTTCAAGCGTATCCTGAACTTGCATCTTTCCCTCTACCTCTGCTGCCACCACGATACAAATCGAGTGCAGGCGAGGGTCTCGATCGGCAGCCGAATAAACACCCACCAAGCGACGGATTTTGACTAAATCAAGTCCTGTTTCCTCCGCTAATTCCCGGCGCACTGTCGTCGGAATATCCTCTCCCCAATCCACCATACCTCCCGGCAGTCCCCAGCGACCGTTGTCGCGGCGGCGAATTAACACAATTCGCCCGTCAGGCAATACGGGAATCACCGCAGTACCAGTGACGGGATGTCGAAAAATCAGTCCCAGCACAGTTTGTACAATTTGCCACAATCGACGCATAAACTCAAAAGCTTGTTTAGGAGATAATAACTTCAGGCCTCCTAGCTTGCAGCTCCGGAGTCTTAATTTTTAATTTTTCATTCACGCTAGAGCTCTGGCAAGTCTGCTAGGATCTCCGCCGCGTGAGTTTCTGGTTTGATTTTCCGATAAACCTTTTCAATCCTACCATCTGGGTCGATCGCGAAGGTCGATCGAGTAATTCCCATAAATTCTTTTCCCATAAACTTTTTGAGTCCGTAACAGCCGTAGGCGGTAGCAACTTCGGCGTTTAAGTCGCACAGCAAGGGAAAAGGCAATTGATATTTAGCTGCAAACTTGGCGTGGGCCCCGGCCCCGTCTGTACTGACGCCGAGCACTGAAATATTGCGCGACTGGTAGTCTAAGTAAATGTCGCGAAAGCCACAAGCTTCTTTGGTACAGCCTGGGGTATTGTCCCGAGGGTAAAAGTAAAGTACAACTCGCCGCCCTCGAAAATCTGCAAGGCTGACGACATTGCCTTGCGCGTCGGGCAGGCTGAAGACAGGAGCTACGTCACCGGGATTGATAGTCATTTGTCGTATTTTTGTCAGTAGTTTATAGAAATATTCGGCAAGAGCGAAAACCTTGCCTCCCATCGGGCCCGCATTCCCAGCGACTTGAATCCCGGTGTTCTTTTTTCTGGGTCTTGTACCGTGTGTGCTATGATCGTCATCGGTCTAAAATTGAGTATAACTAGCCAACGTAAAAACTTAACTGGATTAGTTGAGTGCGTAGTCACACCTAACGGTGTTGCGGTTTAGGAAAGCTAAATTTGAAGAAAACCTAACTACATAAAGAGAACTGATCGAGTACGGTACGGCATACCGGAATTTACGCTTGGGGAGAAGACACCTATATTTTGGCGGGAGCAATCCTGTCGCCAGTAAGTGACTTCGCTGAACCAAGAATCTCAGTCACCAAGAGTGCACGGAGTGTCAACCTTAAGAATCCCCGGGCGTGAAAGCCCGGGGACTGTCAATGTTTATTAGTGAGGTCAGAATGGCTAAGCGCCGCAATCTCAAGAAAGAGAAGGCACAACGAAATCAAGCATACGCTCGCAAGTTTCGCAAGCGGAGAAATCAAGATATGTTCTCCAACAAGAGAAGACGATTTGACGGTGGCAACGGCGGTGGCATGGGCGCCATGAGCGGCGGCAGAGACAAAGATATGGCTGCTGCTGAAGATTAATTGCTGAGGCTATCTGCCGAACTTAGAACCAGAGTGGAAAACACGATCGTTCTTTCGTAGAGATAGCCAGCCGGAATTTGTCCAATAATTCAACGATGTTTAGGCGAGTCGATCGCGCGCAGCGATAAGTGATTTTCTCACTTGTTCAAACCCGGTACCCCCGTAACTATTGCGAGCCGCCACCACTTGCTGAGGTGCGATCGCGCTGTAAATGTCTGTCTCAAAGGCTGGGTGCAAGTCTTTCCACTCCTCAAGTGTCAAATCTTTGAGGAGTTTGCCCCCCGAAAGGCAAGTTTTGACGACTTTGCCGACAAGGTTGTAAGCTTCCCGGAAGGGAACGCCTTTGGCGGCCAAGTAGTCGGCTACGTCTGTAGCGTTAGAAAAGTCTTCCGTAACTGCAGCAGCAAGGCGATCGCCGTTAAACGCGATTCCTTCCCGCAGCAAAATGGTCATTGCTTCCAAGCAACCCTGTACCGTTCTTACGGTATCAAACAAAGCCTCTTTATCTTCTTGTAAATCTTTGTTGTAGGCCAAAGGAAGTCCCTTCACTACTACCAACAAGGCTTGCAAGTTACCGAACACCCGCCCCGCTTTGCCCCGCACCAACTCCGGCACGTCGGGATTTTTTTTCTGGGGCATGATGCTAGAACCCGTAGCGCAGCTATCTTTGAGCGTAATAAATCCAAATTCGTGAGAAGACCACAAAATCATTTCTTCTGACAAGCGGCTCAGGTGTACCATAATCAAGCTGGCTGCGGCGAGAAATTCGATCGCAAAATCTCGATCGCTCACTCCATCTAAGCTATTAGCATAAACCTTGTCAAACTGCAATAGTTCTGCCGTATAATGTCGGTCGATCGGGAAAGTCGTCCCCGCCAGGGCCCCGCAACCCAAAGGCGAAACATTCACCCGCTTGCAGATATCGCCGAGACGTTCCCAATCGCGATCTGTCATTTCAAAATAAGCTAACAGGTAATGAGCCAAACTGATCGGCTGAGCGCGCTGCAAATGAGTGTAACCGGGGATTAAAGTTTCCACGTTACGATCGGCAAGATCGAGCAAAACCCCTTGAAATTCCCGTAATTGCTCGCGAATTTCTGCGATGCGATCGCGCAAATACAAGCGAGTATCAGTTCCGGCTTGATCGTTGCGCGATCGGGCAGTGTGCAACTTTTTCCCCGCATCCCCCACAATCTCCGTCAGCCGCTTCTCTACAGCGAAGTGAACGTCTTCTGCATCAACTCCCGGAACAAAAAGCCCTTGGCGGTATTCGCGGCGGATCTGTTCCAAACCATTGACTAACTGTTCGCCTTCTGCTGCGGAAATAATCCCCGTTTTGGCCAGCATTTTAGCGTGAGCGACAGAACCAGTCAAGTCATACTCAATCAATTCAATATCGAAGCCAATACTAGCATTGAATCGGGCGATCGCCGGGTGGAGCGCCGATTCAAATCTTTGACTCCAAGTTTTTTGTTGTGTTGTCATTGCTCAAGCTAAAACTAGATTGTATCTCTCTTGCAGAAGTCTATAAAAACCGATTTTCAGCAAAGACTTTAGTCTTTCTTCCGGTTTGTAGTCAGCACTTTAGTCCTCCCTTTCCAATTCGGCAAGAAAAAACTCCAGTCATGACTACAAACTTTTTATACATCTTTTGAACCGAAAAAACTGAATTATGGACTACAAAACAGGGAAACTTTTGCTCCATCAGAAAGAAGTGAAGCTTGGGCTACAAACTTTTTAAATCTTACATCCCTTCCCGATAGTTTCTTCGACAATAACTCTAACGAAAAATCCCTTTAAAGAACCAGCCCACAAAAATACCTATAAAAAAAGCTCCTATTTGACCAGTCGAAACAAAATTGTTCCAAGCTTTCTGGAAATTTGTAAAAATTTCGTAACTTTGAGCCAAAACCACCGTCGAACTCAAATGAGATTTCAAAACTAACACGTGAGCGACATCGTTCCAATTAATCGAACTGGTTAATCCAGCAGTAATTTCCGGCATTAAATTAACTATCATGGTGATTTTCTCCTGCTAAAGGTGTGACCCTCAGTACAACCAGTGTCATGTCATCTTCGTTACGATTGCCGATGCCTATAAACTGGTGTACGCGATCGAACAAATAATCCAGAATCTCTTCAGACTGCTGGTAATTTTGACAGGCCCACTGAAAAGCCGAGGTCAAGTTATCCTCATCAAAGCGATCGCCCCTTTGATTAGCAGCATCGGTAAATCCGTCTGTGTAATAAATAATAGTATCTCCTGGCTGCAATTGCACTTGAGCTTCTTGGTAATGCGAATCAGCATCCAGGCCAATTAACATTCCCTCCAAAGTATCGAGCTGAAGAATCGTATTAGTTGCAGCTTGCCACAGCAAAGGCGGGTGGTGAGCAGCATTGCTGTAAGACAAAACGCGAGTTTTCGGGTCGTACTCCGAATAAAACAGAGTCACAAAACGGTGGGAATTTTCCAAATCCGCGTGCATAACCCGGTTTAAATGTTGCAAAATTCTCGACGGCGAGTGGCGGTTCAAAACCTCCGCCCGCAGCATACCCCGTGTCATAGTCATCAACAGGCCAGCAGGTACTCCTTTGCCCATCACATCGCCGATCACAATGCTCCAGCGGCCTTTGTCGATTTTGGACTTGAGATTTTTAATTAGGGATGGGGGGTTTTCCCCCTCATTCTCCTTGCCGATCGGGTCATAGTCAGCGGGAATAAAATCATAATAATCTCCCCCGACTCTGCTAGCAGTTTGGCAGCGGGCGGCCACGTCAACACCGGGAATTTTTGGACAACTGCGGGGTTGCAGCCGCAATTGAATTTCCGCCCCGATTTCTAACTCTCTGTCTAAGCGGTCTTTTTCCGCCAACTTAACAGTAAGTTCGTCTTTGCAAATAGCCACGGCGGTTTGATCCGCCACCAACCGAACTAATTTTTGTCTGCTGGGAGTCCAGAGATATTGTGGGTCACTGCTAAAAACATAAAGCCGCCCGCGTTCCAAATTGTTGACTAAAATTGGCGCCCCAAACAAATGAACATCCGGGCCCAAATAACGACCGACTTGCAGGTCTAGACTAGAAGTTTGCCCAGAGGTTTCCGAAAACGATCCAGCAGTAGCGCCCGCACCTGCTGTAGCTTGCCTGGTGGCTATTTCCAGCGCTTTTCGCATATCTTGGCACTGCCGTCCTTCCTGACAGTGCAACTGCTGGAACCTGACTTGACCGTTGGGTTTGAACAGCACTAAAGCTCCCCCGTCGGCGTCCGTAACGCGAGTCGCCACCAAAGGCACCAACTCCAAAAATTGGTTGAGATTGTTAAAACTTCGCAGGGCAAATCCCAGCGAACCCAACATATCTTGAACGTTGTGCTGATATCGGTGCAAACGCGCCACCAGTTCTTTGAGGGCAAATACTGGCGTCGCGTCGGTGGAATTGCGACCCGAAGGGCGGTCCGCAGGTTGAGGTGAGGAGCGAGGCAAAGGCACAGCAGTCATTTTAAATTTGTGATTTTCGATCTTAGACGCAGGAGGAATGATTGAGGACTTACGGGCCACTTGAACAGAAACCCGTTTTTTTTTCGAGCAAGTAGTTTGGTTTGAGCGAGTAAGTTGTGCAGTAGGACATTGGTATCAACTTAAGTCTAAAATTCTTAAGAAATTGCGTTTATAGCTGAGTCTAGATACCCCATAAATCCACGCTGCTTGCTCGACTTGGGGGGCCCAAGACCGCAGCGGCTCCCCTTAAGAAGAAGGGGGACTTTGACCATTTCCTGTCCCACCAGACTATCAGGGGGCGCCAGGGGATAGGGAAGAATGTGCAATCAGACAGCCGACTGATACTACATTTGAGCTTAATTTGACACGCTTGCTTTGGCTCGCGGTTTGAGCCCAACCAAGTAATAACAGAACGAAGGTATTGTTTCTAGATATTTATTTTTCACTTGATCGCTCGTGGCGATCGGCGCAAGTCCTGCGATGCTAGTTTGAGGTTAATAATTTGAGATTTTGAAGATCTGTGTCCGCCTCCCAAAGATGGGGGCGGCTGGCAAATGCCTCATCAATCTAAAATCTAAAATCTAAAATCGAGTAGGGCTTCCACAAATTCGTAACTAGAAAACGGACGCAAGTCTTCGATGCTTTCCCCGACTCCAATAAAGCGGATTGGCAGACCAAGCTGCTGCACTACAGCTAGGGCAACACCACCTTTAGCAGAACCGTCGAGTTTTGTCAATACTACTCCGCTTAATTTTGCCGATTCTGCGAACACTTCTGCCTGTCGCAAACCATTTTGACCCAGTGTGGCATCCAAGACCAGTAGAGATTCTACGGTAGCGCCTGGGGCTTTCTTATCTACAATGCGACGGATTTTACTTAATTCGTCCATCAGATTTTTTTTGTTTTGCAGGCGGCCTGCGGTGTCTACGATCAGCAGTTCTGTGCCTCGGGCGCTGGCAGCGGCGATCGCATCAAACACGACAGCAGCCGGATCGGTATTTTTCCCTGGGTTGGCAATAATTTCAACGCCGCTGCGGGAACCCCAAACTTTCACCTGTTCGACGGCGGCGGCGCGGAAAGTGTCGGCGGCAGCAATCAGGGTTTTGTAGCCGGATTTTTGGGCAATATGGGCAAGTTTGCCGATCGTCGTAGTTTTGCCCGCACCGTTAACTCCTACGATCAACCAGATGTTAAAAGTGTCTTTTTCCGGGGCAAATGTCAGGCTGTAGGCGGGATTACCGGCGGCGGTTTCGGCACAGGGAGCGTCCAGAATATCGCGCAGAATCGTTTTCAGGTAGGCTAGAGCCTGTTCTGGCGGCAGCACTTCTTGTGTGAGTCTTTCTTGGAGGCGACTGATAATGATGTCGGTGGCTGCGACTCCGACATCAGCTTGCAGCAGCAAAGTCTCAATTTCGGCTACTGCGTCTTGATTGAGCGGGCCTTGACCGACGATCGCCTTTAGTCGATTAATTAAGCTGCGACGAGTTCTTTCTAAGCCTTTCCGCAGTTTTTGCAGCCAAGTGATTTCTTCGACGGATACTTGGTCTGGTCGGCGGCCTTGACTTGCTAAAATTTCTGAGGACCACAGGAAGCCTTCGTCAAAGGCGAAACCGGGAATTTCTTCGATAATTGCCGCTCTCTCGGCGGCGGCTGCAATTACTTCTGGTTCTTCAAGGGCTGTTTCTTTGAGACGTTCGATGCGCTCCATGCGATCGGCCTGAGCTCTGGCCCAAAACGGCAGGGCTTCGGCTGCTTCGCCGTCGGATGCGAGTGATGCGGTTTCTACAACCTCTGTTGCAGGTTCGGCAATTTCTATATTTTCTGCTGTAACTTCTAATTGTTGAGCAACAGGTGCAATGTCGATCGCCCCGGCTGTGGGTTGCAGAGTTTCTGCAATTTCTGCTGGCTGGGCTGCATCGAGTTCCGAAACCTCGGTTGCTTCAACTGTTGCTGGTGCTGCAACTTCTGGAACTTCTGCAACAGTTGGTGCTGTGGGTGCTGGTTCAAGTTCGATCGGCTCGGTTGCTTCAATAGTCGCAACTTCTGCAACTGCCGCGCTTTCTGCTTCGGCTGCTGGAACATCGGGCGCTGCTGTCTCAGAAACTTCTGTTTCAGGTTTTTGCTGTTTTTGAATATTTTTGTAAGCAGCTTTTGCCCAATTGAGATAATCTTCGGCTACAGCAGGAGAGCCTTGCTCTGTTGCATTTGTTTGAGGCTCAACCGGTGCGGATTTTGCCGACTCATCTTGCGGCTGTTCGGGGGTTGCCTCTGTTTCAGAAGATTTGCTTTCGCTGTACTGGCGACGAAACCAATTAAATACCATAGGAAATTGGGAATATAGTTATTAGTCCTTAGTTTAGAGCGGATTGCGAATTGCGGATTGTGGATTGCTAATGACTCTGGGTAAGGTTCGCGCCGGCGTGCACCCTCCGGGTAAGGTATTCACCAAGCACCCGGAGGACTAAGGACTAAGGACTAAGGACTAGGGACTAACAACTTCTGCATTGATTTTATCGACTACTCGGCGGAGGACTCCGTTAATAAAGCGATGTCCTTCGTCGCCGCTGTAGCGTTTTGCTAGTTGGACGGCTTCGTTGACGCTGACTTGTTCGGGTAAGCCGAGATATAGCATTTCGGCGATCGCGATTCTCATGATATCTCGATCGATCCGGGGCAACCGTTCTATTTGCCAGTCTACAAGGGCTTCCGAGAGCAATTCATCAATTTGAACACGGTTGGCGCTGACTTTCGTCAGGATTTGCAAAGCATAGGTGCGGACATCTTGCTGGTTGGCTAGCTGGATCAGTTCTGGAAACTCCATTGCTGAACCGAGACGGTTGATTGCTGTTTGGGTGAGTTCGACTGCTTCCCGCACCATTGTTCTAGCACTTTGTATATCGGCGGCGCGGATTTCGCTAGCAAGCAGTTTGTCGCTACTCCGCTGCACTTCGGATGCTGCTGCTTCTAAGGATTCTTGAACTTCTGTTGTCAGGGTACGGATGGCGGCGAGGAGAACATCTTGCAGTTTCTTGGCTTCTAAGAGTTCTGGATTCGTCGGCAGTTGGCTGATGCCGAGGAGTGCGAGTTCGCGTGCTGTTTCGCGGGCTTTTTTCATAGTTTTTAGATAGGAATTGAGAATTTAGGAAGTTTTTCGATCGCGCGCGGACTTGAACTTTAGCAGAAAACTCGACTAAAAGCGGTACAAGACCAGCCGTCTGACTCGCCAGCGGCGGGTAGTTTACAGATAGTTCACTGTCAAACCTAAGATTTATGCTCGAAACCGGGTGTCTGAGTATAGGCTTTCTCGGTTTGGGCTGGTTTTGTCGAAATATTATCTGCGATGGGGAAAGTTTACACTGTCTTACGGGCCACTAAAGATGTCTTGGTTCACTCTTCTTCGACTGGGACAGCCTGGTATCTTGATTCGGATACCAAGGGTTCGAGTGTTTTGCCCTTGATTTTTTCGGGGCTTACTGGAACTGAGTTGCTGGGGTTGACGATGCCGCCAGAGATGATGACTTTAAAGGCATCTTCGATCGACATTGACAAATTGACTAAATCTGCTTCGGGGACGATAGCGTACCATCCGGTAGTGGGGTTCGGAGTGGTGGGGATGAAAATGCCGATCGGGGTTTCACCGGAAAGGTGAGGTGGGATGTCGTTACTCTCGATCGTACCGGTCACAAATGCTAAAGTCCAGATTCCCCGCCGGGGATATTCCACTAACACCACGCGGCGAAATTTGTCGTTTGAGTTGAGGAGGGTTCCCAGCAGTTGTTTGAGGGTTTTGTAAACCGAACCCGCTAGGGGAATTGCCTGCAACACCCGTTCGCCAAAGTCTAGCAGCCACTTGCCGAAAATGTTGCGGGCCATTAAACCGATGACTAAGATGCTCAGCAGGGGTACAGCCAGCCCTACTAAAAAATTCAGCAGATTCACCAAAATCGGGTGGAGCCCGTCAAAAGGGTTGATCTGCTTGGGAATTTTGGTGAGAAAATTGATCACCCAACTGGCGACGGTAATTGTCAGCCAGATGGTGGTAGCTAAGGGGATCACTACCAATAGTCCTGCGATCAGGTCGTTTTTTAAGTCTTGTTTGATGCGTTGGAGCACGGCGGGTCAAATCTCCTCGTAACTGGTTGCCAATAACCTGAATAAAGCTGAGACTAAAGCAACTGCACGGGCTTTACTGGAAGTCACCATAGACGATGGTTTTCAATTCTGCTAAACCCTACCCTTTCTGAGGGGGAAGAGTTAGGGATCGCCGGTGCTGTACCTCTATTTTAAAGAATTATTGCAAGTTGGCGCTTGGTTTTAATATATGCGGGCTGTGCAGCAGCTCACCGTATTGTATATTTTAAGACACTTTGGGTTGGTTCAATCAATAAGCCGATCGGTCAGAGGCAGCCAGGGAGTCCAAGTGTAGGGAGTCCAGAGAAAATTTTCTGCGATCTGTATAGGAATTTAATTGGTCGATCGAGCTTTCTCAGATTTTCGGCTGGGTGGCACTTCGTTGTACCGAACTCAGGGGAACCTCTGCAGGTTGAGTGCCGTGTCTCTGCCAAAACCTATCTTTGGATAGATGCAGTACGACTATTTCTTGGTGTGTAGAGGTGATTTTTGATGGGCGACAGGGATAAACAAAGCAACAGTTCGCTACCATGCAACAGTTGCATGGTAGGCAAATCCGGCAAAAAGTAAAGCAGACAGACCAGCAACTTTGACTTTTTTGACAGGATTGATTGATATTTAGGAAATAAGGGCAGAATTCAACCGAATTCGAGCTTGAGAGGAGCGGCAAAGCAATATAGAATTAACTTGGGCATCACTACAAAAAAAAATAATCTGCCAAACGAGGTAGCAGTAGTTAGTAGCAAGCGAGATAAATTACTACATAGCTAGTTGTTTATAGCCAGAAGCGCGAAACTATTTGTTTAACAGGGTATAGCTAAACTGCTGCATAGAAGCAAGACTCCAGCGATGCCGATTTCTTGGAAGCCGACGAAAGTTAAGGAAAAACAACCGTACTAGCCGCTCAAGTCAGAGCGGGGATTTACCTCGCTGCAAACAGCAAAAGACTTGATTAGAAGCTAGGATTGAGATATGAATGCTCAACTCATGAAACCAATTGATTTTTACATTTTTTTATGCCATTAAAAACGCAAAAATTTTTTGGGCTTCACGGAACCAGCCGCAGCCCGATCAAATTTTGTGTCCGCTAATTAATATTTAAGTAAAAGGAATTTTTGTGAAAACGCTCAGTATCCTCTTAGTAGAAGACAGTCCCCTAGATGCCGAACTGATTGAGGCATATCTAATGGATGGCGGGCTCCAATTTTCTCTGGTGTGTGTGGAAACTAGAGAAGACTTTGCCACGGCGCTGGAAAAACAACGTTTTGACATTATTTTGGCAGATTATATGCTGCCTTGTTTTAACGGGATAGCTGCGCTGGAAATCGCCCACACTACTTGTCCGGGAGTGCCGTTTATTTTTGTTTCGGCTACTTTGGGCGAGGAAGTGGCGATCGAAACTTTGAAAAGCGGCGCTACTGATTATGTTCTCAAACGCCGTTTGATACGGCTGGTGCCGTCGATTGAGCGGGCCCTGCGGGAAGTTCAAGAACGGAACGATCGCAAGCAAGCCGAAGCACAGCAGCAGGAAAGCGAGGCTCGATTTCGGATTATGGCAGATACCGCGCCGGTGATGATTTGGATGTCGGGTACTGACCAACTTGGCGATTACTTTAACAAAGTTTGGCTGGAGTTTACCGGTAGAACTTTGGAACAAGAAATGGGCACGGGTTGGATGGAAAACTTGCACCCAGATGACTTGCCAGAATGTCTGGATATTTACCAAAAAGCCTTCGACGCTGGCAGCGAGTACCGGATAGAATGCCGTTTGAGGCGTTATGACGGGGAATACCGCTGGGTTTTGGGTACAGGCGTACCCCGGTACAGGCCCGATCGCACTTTTGCAGGTTACATCGGTTCTTACATCGATATTAGCGATCGAAAACTGGCCGAACAAGAACGCGCTGCGGCGTTGTCCCGCGAACAAGCAGCGAGGTTGCAAGCAGAAGAGACTGCTAAAGCGCTGCAATTGGCAAACGATAAAATTACGAACATTCTCGAAAGCATTACCGATGCTTTTATCGCTGTTGATTTAAATTGGAACTATACCTATGTTAACCACCAAGCTATTGAGCTGTTAGGCAGACCAAAAGCAGAACTGATCGGTCAAAAAATTTGGGATATATTTCCCGGGGCAGTTGATTTACAGTTTTACAAAATGGCTACCAAAGCATTAGCAGAAAAGGTAACAATCGAGTATGAAGAATTCGTACCGTTATGGAAGAAGTGGTTGAAGATGCGTTTTTATCCTTCCGATTCGGGTTTGTCGGGTTACATCCAAGATGTTACAGATCGCAAGCAAACAGAAGCTGCACTCCAAGCTAGCGAAGAAAAGCTGAGAATGTTAGCCGAAGCTAACTTGATAGGAATTATCTTCGGGGATGTCAACGGCGGCATCATCGAGGCCAATGATGAATTTTTGCGGATAGTTGGTTACACGCGGGAACAGTTGCAGCGCGGGGAATTAAATTCGATTGACATCACACCGCCGGAGTACCAGTCTCTCGACAAGAAGGGTATGGCAGAGGCACAAGCAACGGGGGCTTGCACTCCCTACGAAAAGGAATTCTGGAGGAGAGACGGCAGCCGGATTCCGGTGTTGATCGGATATGTTTTGCTGGCCCAAAAGCGGCAAGAATCTGTGGCTTTTATTCTTGACTTGACAGTTGGCAAGCAATTGGAAAGAGAACTGCACGATCGAGCCCAGGAATTGGCGCGGGCGAACCGGATTAAAGACGAGTTTCTAGGAACTTTGTCCCACGAATTGCGGACGCCACTGAATGCGATGCTGGGATGGGCACAACTGCTGCGAAACCGCAAGTTTGACGAAAAAACGACTGTTCGGGCTCTGGAAACGATCGACCGCAATACACGATCGCTGGCAACTCTGATCGAGGATTTGTTGGACGTGTCGCAGATTATTACTGGCAAACTGTCGCTGAATTTGCGGTGGGTGGATGTGATTTCGACTGTTGAGGCTGCGATCGATACTCTCGCGCCCGCGATTGCCGCCAAAAATATTGAAATTGTGACGGATTTCGACCCCACTACCGGGCGGATTTTTGCCGATTCCGGTCGTTTGCAGCAGGTAGCGTGGAATTTGCTGTCGAATGCGATTAAGTTTACTCCCGATGGCGGACAGGTGAAGGTAGAGGTGCGAAAGATGGAGAGGACTTTGGCCCGTGAGGAATCCGCTTGCTGTAAAAAATTGTCGCCCGCTAGTGTCGAAATTGAAGTCAGCGATACGGGACAAGGGATTTCAGAAGAGTTTTTGCCGCACGTTTTCGAGCGGTTCAGCCAAGCTGACAGCTCTACAAGGCGATCGTACAACGGATTGGGTTTGGGTTTGGCCCTAGTGCGGCATCTTGTGGAAATGCACGGGGGAACGGTGCAAGCCGAATCAGCCGGGAAGGGAAAAGGGTCGAGGTTTTTAGTGAAATTGCCAATTCAACAGCTTCATTGCGACGCTGGATTGTCTGTTGCTGGACTTGGGGAGTTGGCGATTCCTCCAAGCAAGGCGCGAGCCCCTGTAAAGGAGTCTTTTGTCAACAGCAATCTTTCTGGAGTGCGAGTCTTGGTGGTCGATATCGACGCGGATTCCCTGGATTTTGCCTGTACCGTACTCGAAGATTGCGGGGCTCAGGTGGAGACTGCTAGCTCTGGAAAGGGTGCGTTGGAGGCGATTGAAAGGCTGAATCCGGATGTGTTGGCGATCGATATCGGGATACAGGCCCTTGACGGAGAGGCTTTGCTGCAACAAGTGCGATCGCGGATGGTGGACAGGGAAATTCCGGCGTTGGCGTTCACGGCGGTTGGTAGGGTAGAGGAACGGATACGGGCACTGCAGCAAGGTTTTCAAATTTATGTACCCAAGCCGATCGAGCCTGCTGAGTTGGTCGCGGTGGTGGCAAGTTTGGCGGCGCGATCAAAGATTTTAGAGGTTAGATTTTAGATTGAGTGGGTTTTTTGCAAACTTTGAGGACCGAGGTCGTGACTACAAACCAATTTTCTTGCATTGGAGCGATCGGATAATTCTTAGGACTAAGAGCAACTGCCAGATTAAACAAAAATATGTAGTTGCGCTTGTTGTACGCTATTTCCTAAGCTAAGAGCGCACAAGCGCAACTACATACTTAAAATTTAAGCTTTATTTGTGACAGTTTGCCTGAGTCCTAATTCTGCCGAAAAAATGTTCGGTATTAATTAGACTTAAAGCTAATTTGTCAAGACCCAAAAGTTATAAATTTAATTTAGGTCATAGTGTGTAGTTTTTGATACTGATAGCAGTTTCTAAAAGGAATGCAACTGTAGACAAGTTCCAAACCCTGATCATCATCTGTAGTCCGACTTCTCAAATCTCAAATTTCAGATCTCAAATCTCAAATCTCAAATTGTAGGAGGTGCAAGGACGATCGCCCTTAACAGTCTCTCCTCAAATATCAAGTTCAGCAATTAGCTGCTTCATTAAGCATGACTTTTAGCTACAATTAACCTAATTTGTCATACCCCAAAAGTTATAGATTTAATTTAAGTCAAAGTTTTTAGCTTTTGATCAGAGGTGCAGGGACGATCGCCCCTAACACTATTTCCTCAAATATCAAGTTCAGCAAGGAGATGCTTCATTAGAAAAATATTGGGCCGACGTAAATGCTTCTAACACTCCTCTATTGCCCGCCGTGCAATGATTTTTTGGTTTTTGGATGTGGACAGGTCGCCCGGTTCCCACTATCGACGGCTAGATACCAATTGCACCCTGCCGGCATCCATTTCATCCATTAATAACTCTAAAGCCTCATAATCAATATCCGAGATGTACCCCAAACGGGTGAGCTCGTAGTTGATTTCGTTTTCAATGTCAGGCGTCAACTGCTTAATGTAGAGGGCTTTTTCTACAAGTTGACGAATAGCATGAGTTGCTTGCATAGTAAGTCGGAGAACTCCGTACAGTTTAATTTTCCTCTGAAGTGTCGAGCTAACAGGTGATCTAGATCAGAACTAATAAGTGATTTAAATTACATGGATCAGTTTTATCTAACAGCTAGGACAAACTCGATCGCAATTTTTAGAGTTACCAAGACTAAACCTTCAGGCCTAAATAAAAAATAGTATAGTAGCTTACGTTTCCTCCCCAAATCTTACGCAAAACTTCATAAAAAAGAGTCAATAAATAAAGATTCAGTAAAATTACTGATAACAACTGGTCAGTTTGCCTCAGATTAAGTTAGGCTCAGAGTAATCAAGTAGGTTTAGGCTTACATCCGTCCAGCGCAGTAGTTGAAAATACGTAGCAATCATAGGTTTGACATATGCAGACACTTCTTGCCCATAAACCAATTACGGTGATTCGACCCCTAGACTACCTGAATGCAGCCACCTGCGGAGAATTCGGACGGCAACTAATGACAGCAATTGCAGCCCCCGGGGTTGTAGCGGTACTCGTAGATTTGGGCGAAGTAAAATTTATTGACAGTGCCGGTTTGATGGCATTGGTCTCTGGCCTCAAGCAGGCGAAAAAAATGGGGCGCAGGTTTAGTCTTTGCTCGGTATCCCCTGGGATTAAGATGATTCTGGAACTTAGCCAACTCGATCGAGTTTTTGAAATATTTGAAAATGTCGATAGCTTTGATGCCCAAAACTCCTGCGTAAAACAACACTGATGTAAAACAACACTGATAGAGGCTGCTGGGCGACAAGAACAGGCAACAAAACACAGCAAATTCGGTTAAATGCCCGAAAAGACAGACGACTGTCGTTGGCGTGTTGGCAGATTTTAAGGTAGGCTGCTTAAGAGTCGCAAATATTTAGCGAGTCGAGCCGTGGCAGTAAAAGTCGAAGAATTACTTACAGCAGACATTAATCAGCCTGCTCGTTATCTGGGAAACGAATTGGGATCTACGCACAAGCCTTGGGACGGGGCATTGGTGCGCTGGGTTCTCACTTACCCAGAAGTTTATGAAGTTGGTGCTTCCAATCTGGGACACATCATCCTTTACAACATTTTGAACGCAGGGCCGAGACAGTTGTGCGATCGGGCTTATTTGCCCGCCCCTGACTTGGCAGCAAAACTGCGATCGACCAAAACTCCGCTGTTTGCCGTAGAATCGAGGCGATCGCTCACAGAATTTGATATTCTGGGCTTCAGCCTCAGCTACGAACTCGGAGCCACAAACATTCTGGAAATGCTGGATTTAGCCGGCATTCCCCTAACTTGGCAAGAAAGAGCGACAAACCGCCAAAACGGTCAAATGCCGCTGATTTTTGCTGGCGGGCAAACGGCAACTTCTAACCCCGAACCCTACGCGGACTTTTTTGACTTCATCGCTTTAGGAGATGGAGAAGAGTTGCTGCCAGAAATTGGCTTGATTTTGGCAGAAGGCAAAACAAATAATTTGAGCCGAGAAGCATTGCTGCTGGATTTAGCGCAAATTCCAGGCGTCTACGTCCCGCAATTCTACGATATGGCGGCCGACGGTTCTGTTCATCCCAACCGCCCGCAAGTTCCAGAACGAATTCTGCGCCGCGTGGCAACTCCTATACCAGCTTATTCGATCGGCCTGGTTCCCTACGTCCAGACAGTACACGACAGACTGACAGTAGAAATCCGCCGGGGATGCACTCGCGGCTGTCGCTTCTGTCAGCCGGGAATGCTGACTCGCCCCGCGCGCGATGTCGAACCGCAGCAAGTCGTAGAGGCGATCGAACAGGGGATGCAAGCCACCGGGCACAGCGAGTTTTCCCTGCTTTCCCTCAGTTGTTCCGACTATCTGGCACTCCCTGCAGTCGGGATGGAAATCAAAAATCGCCTGAAAGATAAAAATATCTCTCTGTCTCTACCCAGCCAGCGCGTTGATAGATTTGACGATAATATTGCCGACATTCTCGGCGGTACGCGACAAGGCGGTTTGACTTTTGCGCCGGAAGCTGGTACTCAGCGGATGCGCGACATCGTTAACAAAGGTTTGACCAACGAAGAATTGCTTCGGGGTGTCAAAACTGCGGTCGATCGCGGCTGGGATAAAATCAAGCTGTATTTTATGATCGGTTTGCCCGGAGAAACAGATTTTGATGTTCTGGGCATCGCCGAAACAGTCCGCTGGCTGCACCGGGAATGCAGGATAGATGGCAGGCGGGGACTGAATTTTAACTTGACAATTTCTAATTTTACGCCTAAGCCTCACACTCCTTTTCAGTGGCACTCGGTTTCTACTGCTGAGTTTTCCCGCAAGCAAAAACTCCTGAAGGGAGAATTTCGGGGGATGCGGGGCGTCAAGGTGAATTACACTGATGTGCGGATTTCGGCAATGGAGGATTTTGTCGGACGGGGCGATCGACGTTTGGCTGCTGTAGTCCGCCGCGCTTGGGAACTTGGCGCGGGTATGGATGCGTGGTGGGAAAGCTTGGATCAGGCTTATAAAGCTTGGACTCAGGCGATCGATGAGTCTGGCCTTACCTGGAAATACCGCCAAGTCGAAAGCGGCGAGTGGAATCTGTTTGAGAAGGAAGAAGGAAGTTCGGCAACGGATTCTGTAACGGATGTAACGGATGTCAGTCCGATGTCCGTCGGAAGTTCGGCAACGGATTCTGTAACGGATGTAACGGATGTCAGTCCGATGTCCGTCGGAAGTTCGGCAACGGATTCTGTAACGGATGTAACGGATGTAACGGATGTCAGTCCAATGTCCGTCGGAAGAGAAATCAACGAAGATTTTTCCAATTCTCCGGATCTCCCCCTCTCCCCTTCCCCCTCTCTCCCCCTCTCCCCCTCCCCCTCTCTCCCCCTCTCTCTCGATCAGGCCCTGCCTTGGGATCATTTAGATACGGGAATCGACAAAAACTGGCTGAAAATTGACTTGCAAAAGGCTTTAGAAGCAGCGACTGTTCCCGACTGTTCCTTTGAAGGGTGTTCGCGCTGCGGGGTTTGCGGCACCGATTTCGGACACAATGTGGTTGTGGATGCGCTGCCAATTCCAGAGTTTGCTGGGGAGTTTGTTCCGAATACGGAGCGGAAACAGCGTTTGCGGGTTTGGTTCGGGAAGGTGGGCGATATGGCTTTGGTTGGTCATTTGGATTTGATCCGATTGTTCGATCGAGTAGTCCGCAGAGCCGATTTGCCGATTTCGTTTACCGGCGGGTTTCACCCGAACCCTCGGATTTCTCTGGCAAATGCTCTGCCTCTAGGTGTTACCAGCACTGGGGAAATTGCCGACTTTGAGCTCACTGAGTCGATCGATATTGAGAGTTTTCGGGAAAAGTTGGCCGCTAAGCTGCCGGAAAATATTCCGATTTACAAGGTTGAGTTGATCGATCTCAAGGCTCCTTCTGCTAACCAGTTGTTAGAAGCAGCGGAGTACGTGATTACTGTCGCTGTAGGGGGTTCGCTGACAGAAAATGGCGAATTAGACGGGGACAATGCTGCTTCTGTCTCCGTGGCTCCTGATGCCAATTGGGAAGCTTGGGTTAAGACGATCGTCGAAACCGAAGCTTTTTGGCGGGTGCATACTACTAAGTCGGGAAAGACGCAGGATGTCAATTTGCGCGATCGACTGCACAAACTAGAGCTTGTAGAGCAGAAACCAGAAAGCAGCACCTCTGCCTCTGGTGGTACATCCCAAGGTAGAGCCGTCTTGCGCTTTACTGGCAGTTGTCGCAGCGATGGCAACTTGCTCAAGCCAGAACATATTGTGTTCATGCTCGAACAAGTCAGCCAGCAGGAAATTCAGCTTCTACAGGTTGAGCGTAGTCAGCTAATCCTGGGTTATGGTTAAAATAGGGAAGCCGTGGTGGAATATTTCACCTTCGGCTCTCGATCGGGATGTGTCGTTTCACGCTATAATCGCTTGTTATGGAAGCCGCGGTGGCTCGAGCGCTTTAGTCGCTCGCCGCCCTCGTCAACCAGCAACGCGGGCTGGGTGCAATTTGCTTCTGTTCAAGACTTCAAGCCTTTTTGTTGTACATTCACGGGCTCAATCTAGCGCCAAACCCGCCGGAGCGGGGTCTGAACCAAATTTAGCGATTAATTTCGATCGATCGACTGGTTGTCGGTGGTCGGCTTATTCAAAAATCTCACGGTTCAAACCGCAGAGCGGGTATTCAACAATAGATGTTTTTGGCGGGTCAAAAAACGGAGATAAGCCCCCGACTTAAGTCGTGGAGAACTAAAAATTTTAGATTTTAGATTAAAGTTCCAGCTCCCAGATTCATCTGTGGAGTAAATCTAAAATCTAAAACCTAAAATCTAAAATCGACTGACCCGTCAAAAAACGGAGATAAGCCCCCGACTTAAGTCGTGAAGAACCAAAAATTTTAGATTTTAGACTAAATTTCAATCTCCCAGATTCATCTGTGGAGTAAATCTAAAATCTAAAATCTAAAATTTAAAATCTAAAATCGACTGACTCGTCAAAAAACGGAAATAAGCCCCCGACTTAATTCGTGGAGAACCAAAATTTTAGATTTTAGACTAAATTTCAATCTCCCAGATTCATCTGTGGAGTAAATCTAAAATCTAAAATCTAAAATCTAAAATCTAAAATCGACAGACGAGGTTTTAGGGTTGGCAGGGGCGGAGGTTGCAGTCGAATGCCAAGCTGGGGTATGTTGAGTGCGATCGCACAAGAATTCAACAAAAGTCTAGGTGCTTTCACTCCTACCTACTTTCGCTCAAAACCAGCCCTCTACCACCACGCAAGCGGAGTTATCAGTTCGTAGTGTTAAGTTGTGTGTTAAGAAATTGGTACGGTGTCAATGAATTTATTCGCTGAGTTCAAATGAAGAGTTGTAAGTGTTGAATTTTGAGTATTGATTTCGCAATTCTCAACTCAAATCTCAATATTGCTAACTCGATAAAAGCCTCCTTATTTCAATCTCTCAGATTTATCTGCTGAGCATAACTCATAACTCTGTAAGGGCGGGTTTAACTACTTTATCTGTAACAGTTAACAGTGAACAGTCAACAGTCAACAGTTAACAGTGAACAGTTAAATTTCCTTCCTCCCTGCACCAACTCACAGCTCATAACTCTTCAAGCTACTACTAATTACAGTCAAAGTCAGAAACACTTTTGTGCGTAAGTGTCTCTAACTTGCTGCCAGTTTTTTGAGGAAATTGAATGACCAAGCAGATAGTTATAGCAGAGCAGCATCGTATTGCTGCCGTCTTTTCAGAAGATCAAATCCAAGAACTTGTGGTAGCCACAGGCAGCCATCAAGTCAGTGACATTTACTTGGGAATTGTTGAAAATGTACTCCCTGGGATAGATGCGGCGTTCGTCAATATTGGCGATCCAGAGCGTAACGGGTTTATGCACGTCACAGACCTCGGCCCGCTGCGCCTTAAACGCTCGGCAGGAGCAATTACAGAACTCCTGACCCCCCAGCAGAAAGTGGTGGTACAGGTAATGAAAGAACCGACGGGCAGCAAAGGCCCTCGGCTAACAGGCAACATTACCCTGCCGGGCCGCTATTTGGTACTGATGCCCTACGGCAGGGGAGTCAATCTCTCGCGGCGGATCAAGTCGGAAGCCGAGCGCAACCGCCTCAGAGCCCTGGCTATTTTGGTGAAACCGGCCGGGATGGGGCTGCTGGTACGCACCGAGGCTGAAGGGATGACCGAAGAAGCGATCATGGAAGATTTGGAAGTCCTCCAAAAACAATGGGAAGCCGTTCAACTCGAAGGCGGTACTTCGCGGGCGCCGGCACTGCTCAACCGGGATGACGATTTTATCCAGCGGGTGCTGCGAGATATGTTCAGCGGTGACGTGAATCGGATTGTGGTGGACTCGCAAAATGGAATTAAGCGGGTGAAGCAGCAGTTGATGAGCTGGAACGGCGGTAAACTTCCTGCGGGAGTTTTGATCGACCACCACCGAGAGCGCGCCTCGATTTTAGAATTTTTCCGCGTTAACGCTGCGATTCGAGAAGCCCTCAGACCAAGGGTTGATTTGCCTTCGGGTGGTTATGTGATTATCGAGCCGACTGAGGCGCTGACGGTGATAGATGTCAACTCTGGCTCGTTTACTCGATCGGCGACGGCTCGCGAAACTGTACTCTGGACAAATTGCGAAGCAGCAACGGAAATTGCTAGACAACTGCGGTTACGCAATATTGCTGGGGTGATTATTGTTGACTTTATTGACATGGAATCCCGCCGCGATCAGTTGCAGGTGCTGGAACATTTCAATAAAGCTCTCAAAGCTGACAAAGCTCGGCCGCAAATCGCTCAACTGTCGGAATTGGGGCTGGTAGAACTGACCCGCAAGCGCCAAGGTCAAAATATTTACGAGTTGTTCGGCCACAGTTGTCCTACTTGCAGCGGGTTGGGTCATCTGGTGCACTTGCCCGGGGAAGAAGACTTCGCCGCAGCCGTGCGGGAATCGGGCGATCGCACCGTTGCTACGTCGAACCGCGTTTTGTTGAATTTGCCCGAAGGATTGGAACGCCGCAGCTTGACGCCTGTGGCGGCTGCAACTCCTGCACCGGTGCGGGAAGAACGCCCCCCGGAACCTGCTCGGGCTGCTTGGGAACCTCAGAGCGAAAGTTTGGATTTTGAGACGGGCAGCAATGCCTCGCCTTTGGACTTGCTCAACCATCCCAGCTATCAGGATTTGGGGAACGGAACTAGACGCCGCCGCCGCCGCCGGATTGGCGAAGAGCCTTTTGCTCTGCCGGCGGAGGAGGAACCGGTACGCAGCAAGTTGCGGCTGCCGAATACTCCGAGCGCGCCCGTCGCGGATACGCGCTCTGAGTATCTAGCACCCCCCGGCATCCGCGCGGCTTCGGAGGGCTTCGGGCTGGTGAATATGGCGACTGTTGGCAGGCGCGAGGATTTCGATCGCGTGCGTCCGGCTAAGTCTGAGTTGATGAAGCCGATGGTGGAGCCTCCAGAGGTGATTTCGGTGGAAATGACGGCGGAGGAGCAGGATGTTTATGCGCTGATGGGGGTTTCTCCTTTGGTGCTTACTGATCGCAGCGTGAAAAATCCTAAGAATGCGATCGTTTCGGTGACTCTCCCCGGAGCGGCCCCGAACAAGCCGCCTTTTGAGCAGCTCGAATTTGAATTTGAACCGACCGCGCCTGCACAGAATGCTGAGGAACGGGATTATTATCCAGAAAGGTCGGTAGTTGAGCCTGTTTTTTCTGAGGATGATGAAGCCCAAATTTACGGCGAGAGTTCGATCGACGCAACTGATGATTTTGATCGGATGGAGGAACCCAGCGATGTGATGGGCGAATCCTATGAGCCGATCGAATCCTATGAGCCGATCAAATCCTATGAGCCGATCGAATCCTATGAGCCAATCGAACTCAATGAGCCGATCAAACTCAATGAGTCGATCAAACTCAATGAGCCGATCGAATCCCAGGAGCCGATCGAACCCAGCCAACCCAGCGAACCCAGCGAACCCGAGGAGCCTGCTATCAACCGTCGCCGCCGCCGCCGCTCGTCAGCCGTTGTGGATGAGTGATATGAAGTCAGAGGGAAGAAGGAAGAAGTCAGAGGGAAGAGGGAAGAAGGAAGAAGTAGAAATTTTTACTCTCTTCCCATCTTTCCATCTTCCCCTTTCCCCCTCTCCCTCGAACGCTCTAGTAATTGCGGGTGTGGATGAAGTCGGACGAGGCGCTTTGTTCGGGCCGGTGGTGGCTGCTGCCTGCATTTTGCCCGACGAAGTTCTCGATGAATTAGCAAGTTGCGGGGTGCGCGACAGCAAGCAGTTGAGTGCCGCAGCCCGGAGTCGGTTAGCCGTAAAAATCCGGGCTGTGGCGGTTGACTGTCAAGTTGGTGCGTCTTCGGTGCGGGAGATTGATCGCCTCAATATTTTGCAGGCTTCTTTGTTGGCGATGAAACGGGCGATTTTGAAGTTGAAGGTGACGCCGGATTTGTGTTTGGTTGATGGGAATCAAAGAATCCCCAATTTGGCGATCGAGCAAGAGACGATGATTAAGGGTGATGCGCGATCGATTCAGATTGCTGCTGCTAGTATTGTGGCGAAAGTTTGGCGCGATGAATTAATAGTACGTTTGGCTGTTAAGTATCCTGAATATGACTTGACAAATAACAAGGGATATGGAACAGCCAAACATAAATTGGCTTTGGAACGCTGCGGGCGATCGGCTTTTCACCGAGTGTCATTTAGTCCTTGTCAAAGATAGCTAGTTCTAGTCAATAATACAAGTCCGGTTAAACTGAGATGTTGCACCATTCTCGCTTAACAGGCTTTTCGCCCTGTTCCACAAAGAGTGAATTTTGTTGTGGGGTGGGCTTCTAGCCCGCCCATAAAAGGCTTAGTGAGAATGGTGCAACATCTCAGGTTAAGTAGAAATAATTCCACTCAAAAAAAGCGACTGTTCAAAAAGGTGCAGATTACCATATTTTACATAAAAATTAACATTCTAAAAATTACCCAAAATGTTAAAAATTGAAGGATACGAGATTCTCGATCGAATTTACGAAAGCCCAAATTCGACGGTTTATCGAGCCATTCGCGAACAGGACAATCAACCTGTTATCTTCAAAATGCTCGCTCAAGATTATCCCGATCCTGCTGAACTTACCCGCTACAAGCAGGAATACGAAATTACTTGCAATCTCAACAATATCGAAGGATTTGTCAAAGTTTATAGCCTACAAGAGTATCAAAGAACTCTAGTCATTATCTTTGAAGATTTTGGCGGCACTTCTTTAAAAATTTTGAATGATAACCCTACAGAAACGCAAAATATTTCATCTTTACAGCACTTCCTCCGCATCGCTATTCAAACAGCAGAGATTTTGGCTCGAATTCATGCTGCCCAAATTATCCACAAAGACATTAACCCCGCCAATATCCTGCTCAACCCAGAAACCGGGCAAGTTAAAATTATCGATTTTGGCATTGCTACTGTCTTCACCCGCGAAAATCCTACCCTAAAAAACCCCAATGTTTTAGAAGGTACATTAGCCTATATTTCTCCAGAACAAACTGGAAGGATGAACCGTTCTCTTGATTATCGAACCGACTTTTACTCTTTGGGCGTTACATTCTACGAACTCCTCACCGGACAACTTCCATTTGCCGCTGACGATGCTTTGGAGTTGTTACATTGCCACATCGCCAAACAACCAGTACCGCCGCATCAGGTTAATCCAGAAATTCCCCCAATTATTTCTGATATCACACTCAAACTGATGGCCAAAACAGCAGAAGAACGATATCAAAGTGCCTGCGGAATTAAATCAGATTTAGAAGAATGCTTGAACCAGTTACAGACAAATGGCAAAATTGAATCATTCGCCCTCTGTCGTCAAGATATTTGCGACAAGTTCCAAATTCCCCAAAAACTTTACGGACGCGAGGCAGAAGTTGCAGATTTACTAGCAGCCTTCTCTCGGATTAGCAAAACAGAAAACAACCAGCAATCCCGTAAAGAATTAATGCTGGTTGCTGGTTATTCTGGAATCGGCAAGTCAGCACTGGTATCCGAAGTTTATAAACCAATAACTAAGGCGAGAGGCTATTTTATAGCTGGAAAATTCGACCAATTTCAGCGCAATATTCCTTACTCTGCTATTGTCAGCGCTTTTAAGGGATTAGTGCGACAACTGTTAACCGAAAGCGAAGAACAGCTTAATCAATGGCGAGAAAAATTATTAAATGCTTTTGGTGTTAACGGTCAAATTATTATTGATGTAATTCCCGAAGTTGAATTGATTGTAGGCAAACAGCCGGCCTTGTCTGCATTAGGTGCAAATGAATCGCAAAATCGCTTTAATCTTATCTTCGGCAATTTCATTCGGGTATTTTGTTCAGAAAAGCATCCTTTAGTCATTTTTCTGGATGATTTGCAATGGGCAGATTCTGCCACCCTCAAATTAATCCAACTGATGATGGTGGATGCAGATACCCAATATCTATTTTTGATTGGAGCTTATCGAGACAACGAAGTCAATTCTACTCATCCCTTGATGGTGACTTTGGAAGATATCCGCTCTGAGGGAGCCACTGTTAACCAGATTACCTTAGTACCTTTAGCCCAACCACATATCAATGAATTGATTGCAGATACGTTGCAGTGTGAGCGTTATGCTGTCAGAGATTTAGCAGGATTAATTCTAAAAAAAACCAGCGGCAATCCTTTCTTTATTACGGAATTATTGAAAAACTTATATACTGAAAATTTGCTAAATTTCGATTTTAAGGAGCGCACTTGGCAGTGGAATATTGTTCAGATTGAGGCGAGAGCCATTACTGACAATGTGGTAGAATTAATGGTAGGCAAACTCAATAAATTGCCGTCCAATACTCAACAGGTATTGCGTTTTGCAGCTTGTATAGGTGCAGAGTTTGACTTAAACACTCTATCAATTATTTGCGATCGCTCCCCCGCTGAAATTTTCTATGCGCTGAAAAAAGCCATTCATTCTGAGTTAATTTTTACTATCTCAGAATTAGATAGTCAACTTTTAATTCAACACTATAAGTTTGGACACGATCGCATCCAACAAGCAACTTATTCTTTGATTGACGACTCTGAAAAACAAGCCATTCATTTACAAATTGGTCGCCTGTTGCTAAAGAACAGTTCGCCCGAAACACGATCAAAAAAAATATTTGAAATTGTCGATCATCTGAATATCGGGGTAGGGTTAAGCAGGGCCGTACAGCCCCTACTAACCCATCAACAAGAGCGAAACGAAATTGCCAAACTTAATTTGATAGCGGGCCAGAAAGCCAAAGCAGCGACGGCTTACAGTGCTGCGGTTGAATATTTGAAGACAGGATTAAGCCTCTTAACCGAAGAAAGTTGGCAAACGCAGTATAAATTAACCCTAAATCTCTATCAAGAAATGGTAGAGGCTAAATATTTAAACACCAACTTTGAGGGTGCAGAAAAATTAGCTGAAGTTATCTTGGAACGAGCAATAAATCACCTAGACAGGGTAAAAGCTTACGAACTAAAAGTGCTAATTTATACCGCTAAGAATCAGCCACTTAAAGCAATAGAAACTGGTTTAGAAGCATTAAAATTACTAGAAATTTCTCTCTCTACAGGAGAAGATAGTAACGTAGATATGCCAGCACTTATGGACTTAGAAAGCTTCCCGGAAATGACTGACGCTGCTCAACTCGCAGCCATGCGAATTTTGATGTCTATTTGTCCGTCCGCTTTATTTGCGAAACCCGGAGTTTTAGTGTTAATTATTTTGACAATGGTTAACCTGACAATTCAAAAAGGTTATTCAGCTTTGGCTGCTTATGCTTATGCTGCGTATGCTGTTATCTGTTCGGGAAAAGGCAACATACAAACTGGATATCACGCCGGAGAATTGGCACTAAAGTTAGTAAATATATATCATGCTATAGAGCTAAAAGCCAAAATCTATAACTTATTTTGTTCTTTAGTGAAACACTGGAAAGCTCCCGCAAAAAGCAGTCTTTCTCTGCTACTAGAGGGAAATAAAAGCGGACTTGAAACAGGAGATAATGAGTACGCAGGTTATTGTATTAAAGCTTATTGTGTTACCCTGTTTTTGACTGGAGAAGGACTAGAATCTGTTGCATCAAAAATGCACCAATCCTGCGAACAATTATGGAAGCTCAAACAGGAATATACTCTTTACCAGACTAATATCTGGCGGCAAGTTATTTTAAATCTTTTGGAAACAACAGCCACCCCATCTCGCTTGCTGGGCGAAAGCTTTAACGAGGAGGAAATACTTCCCCGTTTGCTAGCCACGAAGAACCGCACGCTGCTTAGTCTTGTTTACGTAGCCAAACTAAATCTCGCTTATTTATTCAAAAACTATGCCGATGCCGTGAAGAATGCGATCGCAGCTGCAGAATACATAGATTCTCTCATGGGATTTATGTATGTTGCTATCCATAACTTCTACTATTCTCTTGCCCTGCTCGCTCAGTATTCTCCCGAGCTCATGGAAAATTTGGAGGGAGTCGAATCAAACCAAAAGCAAATGAAGCAATGGGCCGAGCTTGCCCCGTTCAATTTCCAGCATAAATACGACCTAGTACAAGCAGAAAAAGCGCGAGTATTAGGAGATAATTGGCAAGCAGCAAAACTTTACGAGCGATCGATTCAAGGAGCAAGAGACAACGGATATATTCAAGATGAAGCTTTAGCCTATGAGTTAGCAGCGGAATTTTATCTAGTAAGCGGTATGGAGGAGATTGCCCAAACCTATCTCAAAGGAGCACACTACGGCTATACTCGCTGGCAAGCTAAGGCAAAAGTTGAGGATTTAGAAGCAAGATATCCACAACTACAGGCAAAATCAGGGGCGATTTTTGGTAAAAATACAGGCCCTATCGTCCCCAATGCTCACACTACCACAGGAGCGAGTACAGCTTTAGATTTAGCGACAGTTATCAAAGCTTCCCAAGCCATTGCTGGTGAAATTGTGCTAGAGCAATTACTCCGAAAATTGATGACAATTATGATGGAGAATGCTGGCGCACAGGTGGGATACTTGTTGTTGGAATCTCAGGGTAAACTACTGATTGAAGCATCCGGTGCAGTTGATTCCGATACCATCAATTTGTTGCAGTCCATCCCATCTGAAAGCAGTCAGTTACTGTCCTTATCAGTGATTAATTATGTAAGCCGCACTCACAAAGATGTTGTTTTAAATGATTCTAGTCGGGAAGGCAGATTTACGAATGACACTTATATAAAAGCTCATAAAACTAAATCTCTTCTCTGCGTTCCTCTGCTCAAACAGAATCAGCTTATTTCAATAATTTACTTAGAAAATAACCTAGTAACAGGTGCATTTACTCCCGACAGAGTATCTCTGTTAAAAGTCTTGTGTTCGCAAGCTGCCATCTCAATCGAAAATGCCCAACTCTATGCCAACCTAGAAGCAAAAGTAGAAGAACGCACTCAAGAATTATCACAAGCTTTAAGCAATCTCGAAGCCACCCAAGAAGGATTGATTCAATCAGAAAAAATGGCAGCTTTAGGACAACTTGTGGCCGGAGTTGCTCACGAAGTTAACACTCCCCTGGGCGCGATTCGCTCGTCGGCAGGAAATGTTTCTAAGTTCTTAAATCAAACTTTAGAACAATTGCCCACACTTTTTCAATCTCTCTCCCCAGAAGAAGCACAGAATTTGTTGAGTTTACTGCAGCGTTCCCTGCAACAAGAAGCCAGCTTATCAACCAAAGAAGAACGCAAGTTGAAGAGAGCTTTGAGAAGCCAACTGGAAGAATTAGGAATTGAAAGTGCCGATACCATAGCCGATCGCCTAGTGATCATGGGCGTTTATAATGAAATTGATACATTTGTGTCTTTGTTGCAAAGATCCGATAGTTTACATCTCCTAGAAATCGCCTACAAACTTTCCGAATTAAAAAGAGGCATTGCTACTATCACCACAGCCACAGATAAAGCATCAAAAGTAGTTTTTGCCTTAAAAACTTATGCCCGCTACGAACAGTCTGGCGAAAAAACAGCAGCCAGTCTTAAAGAAGGTATTGAAACAATCTTAACCCTGTATCAAAATCTACTCAAACAGGGAGTTGAGGTCATCAAAAACTATGCCGATATCCCGCCGATACTGTGCTATCCCGACGAACTAAATCAAGTTTGGACTAATTTAATTCACAATGCTTTGCAAGCAATGGATTATCGAGGCACGTTAACAATTGAGTTAACGGCTCAAGATGACCAGGCTAAGATTAGCATTAGCGACAGCGGCAAAGGGATACCTGAAGAGATAAAAGGGAAAATATTTGACCCGTTTTTTACTACTAAGCCCGCAGGAGAAGGTAGCGGATTGGGACTAGATATTGTGAAGAAGATTGTTGACAAGCATCAGGGAAAAATAGAAGTGGAATCAATTCCGGGCAAAACTACATTTAATGTTTTCCTGCCAAGGATCACTTTATAAGCAACTCAAGGATCTCGCAAACGATATAAGGTAGTAAGTAGGTCGGATTTTGCTTGGTTCCGCCTAAGCTGCAATCTACCCCATTGGGAGTATTTCAAAAGTTAAAGCGTTTTGAGGCCCCTAACTCCGATTCAACAGGAAACGGATGTAAAACAGCAGTACGATGCGTTATGCTCAGCTAAGGTGCTACGCATATAAGTTTCTTGGTTTCGGCGACTGGGGAGGGGGAGAGGATTTGGCGAGCCGTTGGCTTGTGACATCTTAAGATAAGATGGAGTCTACTAATACACTTTACTACTTTTACTACTTTGGCTACTTGTGCTACTTTGGCTACTAATAACAATTAAAAAGGAGAAAAAATAGATGTCTAAACCAGTTATTTTGTGCGTTGACGATGAGAAAATAATATTAGACAGTCTCAGGACGCAGCTAGCAGCAGAATTTGGGAATGCGTACACCTACGAAGGAGCCGAAGATGCTGAGGAGGCGTTAGAGGTGATCAGCGAACTTTATGATGACAAAATTAGCCTTGTTCTGATTATTTGTGATTGGTTAATGCCCGGTATTAGGGGAGATGAGTTGCTGATTCGCATTCACCAAAACTACCCCAATGTTATTAAAATTATGCTGACTGGTCAAGCGGATGAAGTAGCCATTGACAGAGTACAAAAACAGGCTAACCTTCATGGTTGCTTATCTAAACCTTGGTTGGAGTCCGATTTGCTAGAAACTATTAAATCTGGTTTATCTAAACTATGAGCCAACAGGTAATTATCTGTGTTGATGATGAAAAAACTGTACTCAGGAGCCTCAAAGCAGAACTGCAAGAGGCTGTGGGCAATGATTATATAATCGAAATTTCTGAAGGTGGGCAAGAGGCATTAGAGCTAATTGAAGAATTGCTAGAGGAGGGAGATGAAATTCCTTTAATTATTTCCGACCATATTATGCCTGATATGAAGGGAGATGAGCTGTTAAAACAGGCTCATATAATTTCGCCTAAAACTATAAAAATTATGCTAACAGGACAAGCAGATATTGGGGCGATCGCCAATGCTATCAACTCTGCAAACTTATATCGTTATATTACCAAACCTTGGCAACCGGAAGACTTAAAATTGACCGTTAGAGAAGCGCTAAATAGTTATCTTCAAGATAAACAACTGGCACAACAAAATGCCCAACTCCAGCAAATAAATCAGGAGTTGGCCGAGTTAAACAGCCAGCAAACCGTACTCATTGCTAAACTACACGAAAATGAAAATCGGTTGACACAGTTTTTGGAAGCAATGCCGATTGGTGTGGGTGTGCTGAACGCGGACGGCCAACCTTACTACATCAATCGGAAAGCAAAAGAGATATTTGGTAAAGGAGTTGTGCCGGATACCAGTTCCCAGCAATTGTCAGAGGTTTATCAACTCTATCAAGCAGGGACGAATCAAAAGTATCCTACGGAGAATTTGCCCAGCGTGCGCGCGTTGAATGGGGAAAGTGCTACGGCTGACGATGCAGAAGTTCATCAAGGTGACAAGATTATTCCCCTAGAAATCTTCGCTACTCCCATCTACGATCAACAAGGAAATATTGTTTATGCTATCAACACTCTTCAAGATATCACGGAACGCAAAGAAGCTGAGGCAGAACGCAAAAAGTTTATTGAGGATCTCTTTGAGGTCAATTGCAATTTGGAACTTTCACTGGATGCAGAATTAGAAATTGCGGAGGCGACAAGTCGCTTTGTACCCAAGGAGTTGTTAGCTTTTTTGGGATGTGACAGTATTGTTGATATTAAATTGGGAGAAGCGGTGGAGTTGGAAATGTCAGTTTTGTTTTCTGACATCCGCGATTTCACTACTCTTTCGGAACAGATGACACCTGAAGAAAATTTTAAATTTATCAATTCTTATCTGAGTCGAATGGAACCGCTGATTGTGGAAAATAAAGGGTTTATTGATAAATATATTGGTGATGCAATTATGGCTTTGTTTAGCGAGGGGGCGGATGATGCTTTGAAAGCGGGAATTGCAATGCTGCATACTCTTGCGGAATACAATCGAGATCGCGCTTGTGTGGGCGATGTGCCAGTTGAGATTGGGGTGGGAATCAATACTGGTTCTTTGATTCTGGGTATAGTAGGCGGAAAAAGCCGCATGGACGGTACTGTGATTAGCGATGCGGTTAATTTGGCTTCTCGGATTGAAAGTTTGACGAAAAATTATGGGGTGTCGCTGTTAATTACTCAGCAGACTTTCGATCGCTTGAGGAATCCGGGTGATTATGCAATTCGGGTAATTGATAAAGTTCAGGTTAAGGGTAAGTCTGAATGGGTGACTGTTTATGAAGTTTTTGATGCTGATTTGCCGGAAGTTAAAGCGGGGAAGTTAGCGACTCTGCAACTATTTACTCAGGCTTTGTCTTTGTACAATATGAAGAATTTTAGGGAAGCTGGGGGACTTTTTGCGGATTGTTTGGGGCAAAATCCGGGAGATAATGTGGCTCGAATTTATTGGGAAAGGTGTAATTAAGGAAGAAGGAAGTTCGGCAATGGATTCGCTTTCTTCGGATGTAACGGATGTAACGGATGGAAGCCGAAAGAAGGAAGAAATAAGAAAAGCCAGGGTTTTAGCAATACAGAACTTATGCAAAATTTCTATATGTATAATTCTATAGAATTCAATGCACACTGCATCTTACCCACTTTAGTGCGAGCGAGTTTTATGAGGACTTTAGTCCTCACTAGAAACCGCGACTCGTTATCCCGATGCGATCGCCCCGATCGCACTTTAGGATTGTTCGATCGGTTGTTCGATCGGCAATTCTATGATAAACTCGGCCCCGTGGCCGAGTGCAGACACGCAGCTAAGTTTTCCACCGTGTTCTTGGACAACTTTGTAGGAAATTGACAAACCTAAACCGGTGCCTTTGTCGGCGGGTTTGGTGGTAAAAAAAGCCTCGAATAACTGCTGGGAAACTTCTTCTGGCATACCGGGGCCGTTGTCAGAAATCCTAATTACAGCATTGGAGTTTTGGACTTCTGTCCTAATTTTAATTTTGCTGCGGTTAGCTTTGACTTCGGCAACTGAACGCCCTTCGTTGTATTCCTCGATCGCGTCGATCGCATTTCCGATCAAATTCATAAATACCTGATTGATTTTTCCAGCATAACACTCCACCAAAGGCAAATTTCCATAGTCCTTAATTACCGCAATTTCGGGATAGTTACCTCTCGCTTTCAGGCGACTTTGCAGGATCAGCAGCGTTCCTTCAATCCCTTCGTGCAGGTTAACTTTGCTCATTTGAGAATCATCTTTGCGGGAGAAATTTCTGAGCGATCGCACGATTTCCCGAATGCGATCGGCCCCAACCTGCATCGAAGACATCGCTTTCGGCAAATCTTCTAGCAGAAACTCTAATTCGATATCCTTAATTTTATTTTGAATTGCTGCCGGTGGCTGCGGGCAGTGCTGCTGGTACATATCGAGCAAATTCAGCAAATCTTCCGTGTAGTGGCCGACGTGAACGAGATTGCCGCAGACGCTACTAACAGGATTGTTAATTTCGTGAGCGACCCCAGCTACCATTTGACCGAGAGTAGACATTTTCTCAGTGTGAATCAATTGAGCTTGAGTTTGCTGCAATTCGTGCAAAGTATTTTCGAGTTGAAGTTTTTGTTGGGTTAACTCGGTTTGCGATCGCAGTAAAGCTTCTTCACTGCGTTTCTGCTCGGAAATATCAGTAATTAACCCTTCCAAAGCTATCAATTCTCCAGAGTCGGAAAACACTCCCAAACCTTGCTCCCAAACCCATTTTAATTCGCCATTTTTAGCAGTAATTCGGTAATTTAGCTGATAGGGTCGATTTTCTTGCAAAGCAACTTGCACGGCATTCCACAAATTATCGCGATCGTCCGGGTGAGTCAATTCCGATATAGAAATTTCCCTAGTGCCGATAAATTCTTCAGGAGAATAGCCGGCTAACTGATAGCAACCTTCGCTGACAAACTCCATACTGCGATCGGCATCGTTGCGAAAACGGTAGGCCATTCCCGGCAAATTGCTCATCAGCGTCGCCAAGGCCCGCTGACTTTCCCGTAGGGCTTCTTCGGCGTGTTTGCGATCGGTAATATCCGTCATCACCGCCAGCATACAGAGTTCGCCGTCCAAATTAATCAATTCCGCTGACAGCAAACACACCACCACCGATCCCGACTTCATCCGAAACTCGCACTCCTGATTGCGAACAACACCTTGTTCGTGCAAACTTCGCCTAAAATTAAGTCGGTCTTCAGGTCTTACCCAAATATTTAACCCCGGTACTGTATTCCAGAGCGTTTCTTCTAAATCGTAACCAGTCATCGACAGAAAACTATCATTAACTTCAATAAAACGACCCTCAGCAAAAGTAGTAATAATCATCGGATCTGGACTCGACCGAAAAGCCTTAGAAAACTTTTCTTCCGATAACCTCAACTTTTTAATAGCCTCTTCCAACTGACTTGTCCGCTCTTTAACCCGGCATTCCAATACCTCATTAGCCTGCTTCAGGGCTTCCTCAGCCTGCACCCGATAAGTGATATCGCGCACCACGCCTTGCAGCCCTATTTTGCCGCCGATATCCATAGAAGTTAGCAGCACTTCCGCTGGAAATTCAGAACCATCCAAACGGCAGTGCCTCCAGTCAAAACGGCAATTTCCCGATCGCATAGCCGTATTAATTCGCTCTTGATAAAGACTCATAGAATCTTGTCCGTCCGGTTGCAACGGCGAGCTGAACTCCGAAGGATGCTTGCCGCAAAACTCCGACTCAGTGCTGCATCCAAATAACTTTAAAGTAGCCGAATTGCAATCCAAAAAACCCTCTTCGTCTAGCAGCATTACCGCATCAGTCGTCGATTCGTACAAAGTGCGAAACTTTTTTTCCGACGCCTGCAAAGAAGCAATCAACTGCATCTTTTCCTCAGCAGCCCGCTTTTGCTCAGTAATATCCTGCATTACTTGAGAAAAGCCCTGCAACTTTCCCCTTTCATCCCGCAAAGGAGTAACAATAATATTCGCCCAAAATCGCGAGCCGTCTTTGCGAAGCCGCCAGCCTTGATTTTCGTATCGACCTTCTGCCACCGCCTGGATTAATTTTTGTTGGGGCTTGCCAATTTCAAGATCTTCTTTCGTGAAAAAACACTCCGAATTATTGCCGACTATTTCATGAGCTCTGTATCCAAAAATGCGTTCTGCACCAGAATTCCAGCTAGCTACATACCCATCAGTATCTAACATGAATATAGCGTAATCCTTAACGCCTTCAATTATTAAGCGCAGGCGTTCTTCGCTTTCTCGAAGTGCAGATTCTGCTTGCTTGCGCTGGGTGATATCTTCTACAAAACCTTCGTAGTACAGCAATTTACCTGCTTCATCGCAGACAGCCCGCGCATTCTCAGCGATCCAAATTATTGTTCCGTCCCGCCGATAAATCTGCGACTCAAAATCCGATACGATGCCCTGTGCTTGCAAAGCAGAAACAAACTGATCGCGGCGATCGGGGTTGACGTAAAGCTGATCGCTGATATCAGTCAGAGAACCCATCAATTCTTCGGCGGAATTATATCCGTAGATGCGAGCCAAAGCTGGGTTAGCGCTGATGTAGCGACCGGATTGGGTTGTTTGAAAAATACCCGACACAGCATTTTCAAACATACTATAATATTTTGCTTCCATTTGGTGCAGTGCCTCCGCGACATTCAGGCATTCTATCGCTTTATTTCCTAGTTTTTGATTTCCCACTTGTGAATACCCTGCTCTTGTGTGTCAGTTTAATATTTTTGATCGACCGCCTGTTAAATTTGAGCCGTTATTTAGGCTAAAAGATGGTGTGTCGCAGCCGGAGACGAGTGTGTTTATTCATCTGTCCTACTGGACTGTTAGTTATTAGTGATTGTTGCGGAAAGTTTAGCTAATCCGGTATTTATTTGATGCTTGGCTGGCTGTCTCGATCGCATTGGCACATCGATCTGCCTGCGGTGCAGGTATTCGAGCAAAACCCGCTCCTTGAAATCTCCCTGAATAGATTAGCAGTTGAATACCCTGAAATAAGTTAGTAGCAAGGATGTTGTTACAATAAAAGGCAGCGACTTCTACAACCGCAAGAGCCTATTTTTAGGATGTGGGTGAGAGTGCGATCGACTCTTACCCGAAGCAACTAACCCGCCTGCAAGAGCTAAATGCTCGCTGTCCTTGCTGTCAGTCGATTTGAGATTTTAGATTAAAGTTGACTCCACAGATGAATCTGGGGTTCTCCTAATGTCTAAAATTTTTTGCTCTCCACAACTCCTGTCGGAAACTTTTATCGGTCTTTGGGTGCCCTGAGTGACTGTTAAGTATTATTGCTGATAGATAATACAGCAGACTGCTGGCAGTTGTACGATCTGGGGTTTCTATGTAAAGTTGGCACAACAATAGGGTAATTGTTGTATCAAAAAATTCATATTCTGCTACTGCGGGTGGAAAAATTCTGTAGCGGTGCTGGCATTTGGGCAAAAATATGGGCCCGATCGCGCAAAATGTGGTCGGCAAGTCTGGTAAAATCCCGATCGATTCTCGGTTTGGCCGCAAAGCTCGATCGGGCTAAATTTGACTAAAAACTAATAAATGACAGATTCTCCTCTACTAGCAACGCCAGAGTTATCCCCTGCTTCAACCCAGACGCCGGATTCTCCTGTGTGGCAAGCCATCCTGCAACAACTATTAGACAGACAATCTCTCTCACGCGGCCAAGCAGCCGACTTGATGCAGGGATGGCTAGCCGAAGCTATTCCCCCCGTCCTCTCAGGAGCCATTTTAGCGGCCATCCAAGCCAAAGGCATCTCTGCCCAAGAATTGGTAGGAATGGCTCAGGTATTGGATTCTCAGTCGCTTGCAGGTGAGTCGGAGAGCGTTTTCAATCCCAAAAAATCCTCAATCTCCAATCTCAAATTAATTGATACTTGCGGCACAGGCGGCGACGGCGCTTCCACGTTTAACATTTCCACTGCTGTAGCTTTTGTGGCCGCCGCCGGCAACGTTCGAGTCGCGAAACACGGAAATCGCTCCGCATCGAGCAAAGTGGGTTCTGCTGACGTGTTGGAAGCACTGGGAGTCAACCTCAACGCCGATCCCGCGAAGGTAAGATCTGCGGTAGACTCTGTGGGCATCACCTTTTTATTTGCGCCTGGGTGGCATCCCGCACTTAAGGCTGTAGCGTCGCTCCGGCGCACTTTGAAGGTGCGGACTATTTTTAACCTATTAGGGCCCCTTGTCAATCCTATGCGCCCTACAGGGCAGGTAATCGGGGTGTTCGATCCTAGTCTGGTATCAACTATTGCTCAAGCTTTGGGCGAGTTGGGGACTGAGTTAGCTGTAGTCGTTCACGGCAGAGAAAAATTGGACGAGGCGGGGTTGGGTGATGTGACTGATTTGGCGGTTTTGTCAGATGGCAAAGTGGAACTCACTACTTTAGACCCCCAAAAGGTAGGATTGACACCAAGTGCGATCGGCTCGTTAAAAGGCGGAAATGTTGAGGAAAACGCCGAGATTTTGCGGAACGTTTTGCAAGGCAAAGGTACGGCCGCACAAATGGATGTTGTAGCTTTGAATGCCTCTTTGGCTTTTCAGGTGGGAGGTGCAATTCCTATGGGTTCTCACGCAGCAGGAGTTTCTATGGCTAAGGACATTTTATTGAGCGGCGAATCTTGGTTGAAGTTGCAGCAGTTGATTGAGTTTTTGAAATGAAGGAAGTTCGGCAACGGATTTTGTAACGGATGTAACGGATGGAAGAAGGATGAAGGAAGTTCGGCAACGGATTCTGTAACGGATGTCACGGATGTCACGGATGTCAGGAAGAAGGAAGAAGGAAAAAGGTATTTTTTGTTTTAACTAACTAACAAGAAAAATTATTGAATTTTCAAGTTTTCTTTACTTCTTCCCTCGGACTTCTTCGTTTTTTTTAAGAGCGCGATCGAAATTCAATGACATCTTGCTTAATAGTCACATCTTTATTACCAAAAAAGTCGTGACCCAACAGTCCGATATCTAGGGATGGCGAGACTGCGACAACTACATTGTTAACTGCCAGACCACCTGCTTCCATAGAAGTCAAGCGACCGAGGGGAAAAGTAGCAACTCCGTTGGGAGTTTGTGCTTGCACTGTTCCCTGGAGAACAACGCCCAAGGCTTTAGCCATTGCTGGTGTAATTACTGTGCCACTAGCTCCAGAATCTACCATCATCTCGAACTTTTGTTTGCCGTTAAACGTGACTTCTATGACCGGGATATTAGCCTCTCGGCGTTTGATTTTTGCCTGAAACACTCCCGACTTTGCCGCCGCCGAAGTGCTGGGAGTCAATTCTTTGGGGAGAAAACCGCAGACTGATTGGCTGAGATTGACGGTTCGACCTGACGAGCTCCGCATGAAGCATCCCTCACTTTCTTGAGCCACTGCTCGCGAGGAGTTGGCAACAGTCCCTACTAAAATTGAACTGCTCAGAGAAATAACTGTTGTTACCACCAGTAATGGTTTGCACCGTTTTTGAGAGTTCAGTAGATGCTTGTATAAGTTTGAGAGTAAAGGCAAGGGAGATTTACTAGCCATAGTTTCGTTAAACGCTGTAGCTCGATCGTAACAGCGACAACTGCCTTTTGGTATAGATTTGGTATAGATAGAGAATTTCCGCCCGCCACCTAAGCTGCTGGCAGATAAATTGCTGGCGCGGGGGGAGATGGAAAATTTGCACTTGTTGCAGCTTTTTGATTACCTCTTGCTTCTGCCTCCGGCATAAGTGCCTTGGTTTTCCGAACCCTTGCACAAATTAAAATAATATCTGTACATTGCCGACTAGCATCAAATCCCTGGCAGTGGTAAGAATTAAACCAAACGAAAGTAATTAAGGATGCCATGTCACTTTCAACTGCACAACCCGCTCTCCTAGTCCTGGCTGACGGTACTGCTTACCGCGGCTGGTCGTTTGGCGCTGACGCCACCGTCGTTGGCGAGGTAGTATTTAATACGGGAATGACGGGCTACCAAGAAGTATTGACCGATCCCAGCTATTGCGGTCAAATTGTAACTTTTACTTATCCAGAATTGGGCAATACCGGGGTAAATCTCGAAGACGAAGAATCCTCGCGCCCGCAAATTCGAGGTGCGATCGCCCGGAACGTATGCAGCCGCCCCAGCAACTGGCGCTGTTCGCAATCTCTGCAAGACTACCTAAAACAGTACGATATCCCCGGCATTTACGGGATCGACACCCGCGCCCTCACTCGCAAAATTCGCACGGTGGGAGCGATCAACGGTGGCATTTCGACCACGATTCTCGACCAGGCAGAGCTTTTGGAGCTAGTACAAGACGCCCCCAGCATGGACGGGCTAAATCTAGTCCAGGAGGTCACCACTCGCGAGGTTTACGAGTGGTCTGAAGCCACGGACTCGGTTTGGGAGTTCAGTCCTACAGTCAAACCTGCTAATGGCAAAATGTGGACGGTGGTAGCGCTAGACTTTGGGATCAAGCGCAACATCCTGCGGCGTCTGGCGAGTTACGGATGTCGGGTCATCGTTGTCCCCGCTGACACGTCGCCGGAGGAAATCCTCAAATACAACCCGGACGGCATTTTTCTGTCCAACGGCCCCGGAGATCCGGCGGCGGTAACGGAAGGGATCGCGACTGCGAAAGCTTTGTTAAAGTCGGAGAAACCCGTATTCGGCATCTGCATGGGACACCAAATTTTGGGACTTTCCTTGGGTGCAGAAACTTTTAAACTTAAGTTCGGCCATCGGGGATTGAATCATCCAGCGGGTTTAACTGAGCAAGTAGAAATTACTAGCCAAAATCACGGTTTTGCGATCGACCCCGATTCCCTAGCCCCCGAAGTAGAAATTACTCATCTCAATTTGAACGATCGTACCGTAGCCGGATTGAAGCACAAAACTCTGCCACTTTTCTCAGTGCAGTACCACCCAGAAGCCAGTCCGGGCCCGCACGACGCCGACTATTTATTCGATCGATTCGTGCAGTCAATGCGAGACAATCAGAAAGTAGCCAGCAGAAAGTAGTCCGCAGTCAGCAGTAATTAGTCAGTAGTCATCAGAGGCTGTTTGTGTCGATCGCTTCTGACTAATGACTAATGACTAATGACTCATGACTAAAAACCTGTAGACAAAAGACCAAAAAACTCCTATAATGAAGCCTCGACTTTAAGCCATATCTAGCTAGGAGGGTGTCATTCCTGAGTCATTGACCCTGACCGTTAGCCTCAGAGGCACTCGCGAAGTCAAGAATAACTATCAGTTATTTCGCCTGACTGGCCTGCTGGACGCTTTTTCTGAGGCAACTTTTCGGAAGGTAATAAGCAAATGTATTGACGAGGGCCCAAAACACGTAATTTTGGACTTGTCTCAGATAGACTTTGTGGATAGTTCAGGCTTGGGCGCACTTGTGCAACTTGTCAAAAAAGCCCAAACCTTGGAGGGGACATTGCAAATTGTCTCAAATCCCCGCGTAACTCAGACTGTTAAACTGGTTCGCTTAGAGAAATTTTTGTCTTTGCAGCCTTCGGTTGATGAGGCGGTAAAAAACGTCAAGGATGCTTGACGCCAAAGTGAGTTAAATTAGCTATCCGGTTCTCAACGCTGGATAGCAAATTTTTATTTTTTTGCTGGTAAAACAATACCGATTTTTCCAGAAGCTGCGACACGCGCCAGCCGATATTTCCCCGATGCTTAGAGTTTCGGTGGAAGGGCAGTAAAATATGTGTGGCAAACACGCGGAAAAATGGTATAAAAATTAGAGCATCCCGATTTGGTAAAAAGCCTTTTTTAGGAGTGCGATCGTCACGCAAAGCTTTGCCTATATATCTCGTTTCGCGATCTGACAGCGAACACTCCTGGGAAAGCTATAATTGCTGAAGTAACGAAAGACGCAAGAATTAAGTGACTAGAAAAACCAAGCTGTGCGGAAGTTTTATTTAAAAAAGTATGTCGCCGATCGCAGATGACGGACTCAAACTGAGTCTGACGGATATCAGTTTAAATCGAGTGCATCCTGCGAGGGCTACACCAGCAGAAATAGAAAGAATTTCGCCCGCAGCCTGGGCATATTTGGGAGATGCAGTGTACGAACTCTACGTTCGGAGTTCGTACTTAGTCCCACCCAAAAGATTGCAAGCTTATCACGAATTAGTGGTGGGGCAAGTACGAGCCGAAACTCAAGCGCGTCATTTGCGATCGCTCTCTCCTTACTTGAACAGTACAGAATTAGCAATTGTCAAGCGCGGCCGCAATGCTGCAGCGGGCCGTTCTAAACGAGCAGATCCAGAGATATACCAACAAGCCAGCAGCTTAGAAACCTTGGTCGGATATTTATATCTCACCGATCCCGAAAGATTGACCGAACTTCTGGCACTTTTAGATATTGAGACTTAAAGGATTTAGCAGTTAAGAGTTGGGCATGGGGAGGGATTAATTAACCATCCTTGCACGGCTAACATAAAACCGCAAAAAGGTCGATCGGCAAAACAGGATTTATCAGTTATTAACTAGCAATTTGAACACAGCAAAATCCTTGCTCCCTCGCTAGACTATCTAAAATCTCAAAGCCCCAAGATTGCTCCCTCAATCAAGAATCTCACATCTACAATCTACAACCGATTAGCCTTCAGCCAAAACGTTTTGAGCACAAGAAACCAATGAGAAAATTTACCAAACCCAACTTTTCGCGATCGAATTCCGACAGCAAGCCATTTAAAAGCGAAGGCCGCCGTCAGGACTCACAACCATCCTCTCCCCGCTTTGAACGCAAGCCCCGTCCCGACACTCGCGGAGTAGATGCGCCTCAAAAGCGATCGACCTTCGCCCCGCAATCGCGAGAAATGCCCGTGAGAGCAATTTTCAAACGGAGAGTCGATTCCGACGGCCAACCGGACATTCGCAGAAATAATTATTTTAAAGACAGAGACAGCAGCCCGCAGGAATCCCGCGGGAATTATTACCAAGACAGAGACAGAGACAGCAGCCCCCAGCCGGCCCGCAACAATTTCC